>JAURPW010000074.1:0-18286 GCA_030836435.1 Flavobacteriaceae bacterium | reverse complement strand
TGATTTGCCAATTCCCAATGTGTTTGAAGGGGTCGATATCAGTCAAGAAGCCTTTGCTGACAAAGAAAAAACCATAATCGCAAACTCCGACTTTTTGAACGGCCTGAGTTATCTCCAGGCCAAGGAAGCCATTATATGGCGCCTCGAGTCTGAGGGCAAGGGAAAAGGTGTGGTCAATTACCGACTAAGAGATGCGGTTTTTAGCCGTCAACGCTATTGGGGAGAACCCTTTCCGATCTATTACGACAACGGAATACCCCGCGCACTGCCCTTTGAGGCCTTGCCGCTTGAACTACCTGAGGTAGAGCAGTATTTGCCTACGCCAGAGGGTGATCCGCCCCTAGGAAACGCCACTACTTGGGCCTGGAATACGCAAATCCAGAAGGTAGTAAACAACACAGAGATTGACCATCAGACCGTTTTCCCGTTAGAGCTCAACACCATGCCCGGTTGGGCCGGATCGTCGCAGTACTTCAATCGATTCATGGATCCTCGAAACGAAGACGAACTGGTCTCTGCCGAGCGCGTGAACTACTGGAAAGAGGTTGACCTTTATATTGGCGGAAGTGAACACGCCACTACTCACCTGCTGTATGCGCGTTTTTGGCAGCACTTTATGTTTGATCTAGGCAAGGTTCCGCAACCCGAATTTGCGCGCAAGCTGATCAATCAAGGAATGATTACCGGGCTCTCGGCTATTGTCTATCGCAAATCGGGAACTCAGCAGTATTTCTCGCATAATTTAATCGATCACAAGAATGTTGAAGCCCCCAATTTTGTAGGTCAGTTCGAAAAGTTAAGGGTCGATGTCTCCCTGATCAACGGCAACGACGAGCTCGATATAGCGGCTCTTAGAGCCTGGCAGCCTCAGTACAAAGAGGCCAGCTTTGAGCTAGAAAATGGGGCGTACATCGTTGGGCGCGAGGTTGAAAAAATGTCAAAGCGTTGGCACAACGTGGTCAACCCAGATCAAATTTGCGACGAATACGGAGCCGATTCGCTTCGCCTCTACGAGATGTTCTTAGGCCCTCTAGAGCAGTCTAAGCCTTGGAACACTGCCGGCATAACGGGGGTGCACGCTTTCTTGAAAAAGTTGTGGAGGCTCTACGAGCAGCCCAACGAAGAAACCCCAACGGCAGAAAATTTAAAGACGTTACACAAGACCATCAAAAAGGTGACCGAAGACCTTGACGACTTCTCGTTCAACACTTCGGTGTCTTCTTTTATGATTTGCGTAAACGAACTGACCGCACAAAAATGCGCCTCTAGGGCCATTTTAGAGCCCTTGGCTGTGTTGATCTCTCCGTATGCCCCGCACATAGCCGAGGAGTTGTGGCAGCGCCTGGGGTACAGTGAATCGATTGCCAGAGCACCCTTTCCGGCCTTTGATCCCAGCTATCTGGTAGAGTCAGAGAAGGAGTATCCGGTTTCGTTTAACGGCAAGTTGCGCTTTAAACTCACCTTGGCTGCTGACCTTTCTAAAGAGGCCATAGAGCAGGCCGTGATGAATCATGAGAAGACTGCTCAGCAATTGGCCGGATCAGCCCCTAAAAAAGTGATCATCGTGCCCGGAAAAATCATCAATATAGTGCACTAAATAGCGGCTAAAATCGACTAATTTTACAGTGCCTAAACGAGCTGAGTTATGATGTCTTATTATATTCTTTTGATCGCTATTGCGCTTGCCAGCGCCGCTGTTAGTCAACGCCTAAAGAGCAAGTTTCGCAAGTACGAGAAATTGGCCTTGGCCAACGGGATGTCGGGTCGCGAAATCGCCGAAAAAATGCTTTCGGATCACCAGATCGATGACGTTCAGATCATCTCTACTCCTGGTCGCTTAAGTGATCACTACAACCCTGTAAACAAAACGGTTAATCTCAGTGAGGCGGTTTTTTCAAGCAGAAATGCCGCGGCCGCCGCAGTAGCCGCACACGAAGTGGGGCACGCGGTGCAACACGCACGCGCCTACAAGTGGTTGACTATGCGCTCTCAGTTGGTTCCGATTGTATCGGTGGCCTCGGGAATGTCTTCGTGGGTTGTATTTATCGGACTCGTTCTTATGTTTAGCTCAGGCTCGGGCTTTGGCTACCCCATTGCGCTCTTGGGGCTAGGCCTTATGGCAATGGCCACGCTCTTTAGCTTTATTACCCTTCCTGTAGAATACGATGCTAGCGAACGCGCTTTAAGTTGGCTTGTCAATCAAAATGTGCTCACCTCTAATGAGCACGATGCTGCCCAAGACGCGCTTAAGTGGGCTGCGCGCACGTATGTGGTGGCTGCCTTAGGTGCACTGGCCTCTTTGCTCTATTGGGCAATGCAGGTGATGCGGGCCAGAGATTAGATCTGTATCTGCCTATCGATTTGCTGATCTAACGAGATGAAGGTCTCGGTTCGAGAAATTCCTTCGATGGTTTGAATCTTCTGATTCAATATGTGCATCAGGTGCTCGTTGTCTCGGCACAAGATCTTTATCAAGATCGACCAGTTACCTGTGGTATAATGACACTCTAAGACTTCTGGAATTTCTCTGAGGGCCTTTACGGCAGACGGATTTCGCATGGCCTTGTCTAAGTAAATGCCCACATAGGCCATGGTGCTGTATCCCAGTTTTTTGGTGTTTATTACAAATTTTGATCCGGAAAGTACGCCACTACTTTCTAGTTTTTTTAGCCGTTGATGGATGGCCGCACCCGATATTCCGACCTTTCTAGAGATCTCGAGCAAAGGGGTTCGAGCGTCTTCCATGAGGTGGCTCAGTATGGTCTTGTCGATACCGTCCAAAACCACAGGAGATTCTTTTTGATAAGACTTCATAAGATAAAGGTAAGTGCTAATTTTGTTTGACAAATGCCTGCGCTATGAATTCACGCCTGCGAATGGCCGCCATTTTAGGAATGATTGCCGTAATTCTGGGAGCCTTGGGGTCTCATGCCCTAAAAGAGCGGCTTGGGGCCGACGCTTTGGCCAGCTTTGAAGTTGGGGTGCGTTACCAAATGATACATGCCTTGATGATTCTGGCCATAGAGGGCATTGGCCAGCTGAGTGAACAGAGCAAGCGCATAGTGTCTCGATTTGTGCTCATCGGGGTGATCGCCTTTTCAGGAAGTATCTACCTGCTCAGTACACGCGAAATAACCGGCCTTGAGGTGTCTTTCTTAGGGCCTATTACACCTATAGGCGGACTGTTTTTAATCAGCGCCTGGGGCTACCTAATCTTTAAAAGTGTTACTTATTCACCTCGCTGAGGTACTTCTGAAGCGCCATAGTCATAGAGGGCGTTTCAGGGGTCGGAGCCTTAATGTTGACCACTAAGCCTCGCTCTTCGGCGGCCTTAATCGTGGTGCTTCCGAAGGCGGCAATGCGGGTGTTGTTTTGCTTGAAGTCTGGAAAGTTTATGAAGAGGCTCTCTATTCCTGAAGGGCTGAAAAAGACTAGCACATCGTAGTAAACGTCAGCCAAATCAGATAGGTCGCTGGTGACGGTCTTGTAGAAAATTCCGCGCGTCCAGTTGATCTCTAGATTGTCTAATGTCTCAGGAACTTCAGGTTTCAACACATCTGAAGACGGAAGCAAGAACGCCTCGCTCTTGTGTTTCTTCAGTAGCGGGGAAAGGTCGCTAAAAAGGCGTTTTCCCACGTAAATCTTGCGCTTTCTATACACCACGTACTTCTGTAAGTAGAACGCCACCGCTTCAGATTGGCAGAAGTATTTCATGGTGTCAGGCACCTTAAAACGCATTTCTTCGGCAAGCCTAAAGTAGTGGTCTACCGCGTTGCGGCTGGTGAGAATAATGGCAGTGAATTTGGTCAGGTCAATTTTTTGCTGCCTAACCGACTTAGAGTCTACCCCTTCTACGTGAATAAAGGGTCTAAAATCTACGGTGAGTTTTTCCTTCTCGATGAGCTTCGCGTACGGAGAGTTTTCTAATTTCGGCTCAGGTTGCGATACCAAAATTGTTTTCACTTTCATGTTCCTAACGGTTTAGATGCTCAACGTATACACTACAACTACAGGAGCGATTTCAAGTGCGCAAAGATAAAAAATAAAAAGCACAAGCCTCTCAGATTTTCGCCTTAATAGGTGTTTTATAACACCGTAGTAACATTTTGTTTGCAAAGCTAAAATGACGCTAACTAGCAGGTATTCAAATAGAAGGTGCTGCTCTGGGTAGACGCTGAGTAGCACCCCCAGGCTAAAGGCGATGAGTGCCCCATAAGCAAAATAGGTCTGCGCCTGAACCTGCGCCAGTTCAAAAAATGAGGCTTCGTTATGCGCAAAGGCTAGCCCCCTGCGGGCGCCCCATTTTAAGAGCAAAAGAACCGCTACTGCCAGTGAACCCGTCAAAAAATTGAAGGAAAGAGTCGTTCGAATCTCTGATAGCTGCGTTAGAAATACGGCATAAACTAGTGCCGAGGCAACCGTTAGTAAGATCAGGGCATTGCGCCAGCGTTTCAACCCTTTTTCATAGAGGCGAACAAAAGTGTCGTCAACCAGCACTCGTTTGAAGTAGTAGAAAGGCTCCGCATAACCCAGGCGTATAGCCACAAAAAATAGGGCTATAGCAAGGTAGAGTGCGGTATAGAGTTCGGTGCTGATCATCTTCAATATGGTATTTAGGGCTTAAAGGAGCTCAGTGAAATTAGTTGAATAGGCTGATTCTTATGTGCGATACCTACTCGAATCGCTAAGGCCTTGCCAATTCGCGGGTCTTGATCGATGAGGGGCTTTATAAATCCATCGGCATCTGTTTTTATCAAGACCTGAGCAATTGCATTTTTATGCGTATCCAGTAGGGCCGCGTATGCTTTGCTTTCGCCCTTCAGTTTTAGTGGGCGCAAGTCATCGAATTGATCAAAAAAACGGGGGTTATAGTAGACGAATTCGTCTAATTCGCTAATCGTTAGCTCACCGTCGGCAGAAGAAGAAACAAGCGTGAATTGTTGCTGCTGTAATGACCCCCAGCGTTCATCAAAATCATAGGCGTTAGGCCTGTAGCCAAGGCTATTAAGCGAGAGCGCGGGTTTGCCGGTGTAGAATTCAAAGAGCGCGGCCTTTTGATAGCCATCTTTGAATAACACCGTTTCTGTGCTTGTCTTTTGTTCAATGGCCACAGCCCAGTCGCTTACATTGTGGGTTTCAAGTCGCCATGGTGACCACTGCGGAACACTCATGAAGATCCTAAGTACGCCCAACAGTAAAAGGCTTAGCAGCGCAATCGCTTTAAGCCGCTTGGGACGATTTGAGCCTGAATCAAATTGCTCGAAAAACAAGACTAATGCGGGGTAACAAGCTGGCAATAGCCATTGCAGCTGTGATTTCTTCTCGAAAGAAGACCAAAAGAAAAAGACCAGCACCCCTAGGGTCATAAAAATCAATCCGCGCTTGAAGGTGTCTGCTGATTTAAGGCGAAAAACTGCGCGGTAAATGTCGTAGGCAAACAGCCCGAACAGCGCTACGGCATTGAGCAGAAAGAGCCCGGTGAATTCTCCAAAAGAATAGGCGTGGTTGGGTCGCTCGCTAAAGTGAAAACGCAGACTGATGAATTCGTTCTCGTACAGCCACCACAAATGCCCACTAAAAAACAGCAGGCTTAGGCCCACCGCTAACCAGGCGTTTCGGTTTTTTAAAAGGCTTAGGTTCGATAAAAGGGTGGCCAGTATGATGAGAATGCCCGTGTATTTGCTGTACATCAGCCCGGCCATGGCGACCGCCAACCAAAGTGTAGCCCATTTTTTTTGTTGCAGAAATTGCTTGTAAGCGAAAATGAAGAGCGCCGTAAAGAACAGGGTGCCGCTGTCAGGCAGAGTCAGAAACCCATAGAGATTAACCAAGGGTAGGCTGAGTAATACCAGCCAAAAGTTAGTTGAATGACGCTGTTGCGTCTCTTTTTCGAGGCTGAAAAAAACCAAAAAGTAGGCACCTATACTTACCAACACGCTGCCTAGTCTCAGGCCGATTTCTCCGTTCAGAAATGCAGATGTAGACGCCAAGAGCGCCACAAAGGGCGGATGGTCAAAATAACCCCATTTTAGCTGTTTGGCGTAGTACCAATAATAGGCTTCATCTTTGAGTAATTCGGTATGCGTAGCTTGTAAGAGGTTTACAAGCAAAATGAGTAGCGCGAAGAACCAAAACGATCTAGAAAGTGACTTCACGCAGCGAAGTTAGTGGTTTTCTCTGCGGTTCATAAGTACAAATATCTACAGTTGCCGTACTTTAGTTTGCTGTGAATAAATCGGTCGTTATAATTCCTACCTATAACGAGATTGAAAACGTCGAGCTCATCATTCAGGCGGTTTTTGATCTGGGCCAAGGCTATCATGTGCTCATCGTAGACGACAGTTCTCCTGATGGCACTGCCGATAAGGTCCGCGAAATGCAGTCGGTTTATGCCGAGACGCTTCACCTTGAGGTGCGGTCTGAAAAGACCGGTTTAGGAACCGCTTACATACACGGATTTAAGTGGGCTTTGTCTAACGATTACGGATTTATTTTCGAAATGGATGCCGACTTTTCGCATACTCCGGCCGACCTTATTCGCCTTAGACAGGCCTGCCTCGACGGAGCCGACGTGGCCGTTGGCAGCCGATACTGTAAAGGGGTGAACGTGGTGAATTGGCCCATTCGAAGAATTCTGTTATCGTATGGAGCCTCCTTGTATGTGCGTGTCATAACGGGTATGCCTGTGCATGATCCAACCGCCGGATTCATGTGTTACCGTGCATCGGCGCTAAGAATGATCAACTTTGACGCCATTCGCTTTGTCGGATACGCATTTCAGATTGAGATGAAGTATCGTGCTTATAAGCAGGGCGCCAATATCAGTGAGGTGAGCATCGTTTTTACCGATCGTGTAAGAGGGGTGTCAAAGATGAGCGGAGCGATTATCAAAGAAGCCGTTTGGGGCGTGTTTAAAATGCGTCTGGATAGTATCTTTGATAAAAAGCGCTTCTACCATGCCGAAAAAGATTCTTAAAAATGCCACAATTGTATCTGATTCTAAGCGAATTGAGTCAGATCTGCTAATCGAAAACCAATTCATTACCAAGATCGATCGCGACATCTCTGATGCCCACGCAGAAGTGCACGATTTGAAGGGGGCTTATCTGATCCCGGGGTGTATCGACAATCAAGTGCATTTTAGAGAACCTGGCTTAACGCATAAAGGGACCATCGAAAGCGGCAGCCGCGCAGCTCTTGCCGGCGGAATCACCACCTTCATGGAGCAACCCAATACTCAGCCCAACACCACCACTTTTGAGGCCCTTGAAGACAAGTACCAGCGCGCCGCAAAATCGGCCTACGTCAACTATTCTTTTTTCTTCGGAGGCACCAACGACAACCTCGAGCTGATCAAGCGACTTCCGATCGACGCCTGTGCCGGAATTAAACTTTTTCTGGGTTCATCTACGGGGAATATGCTTGTTGATCGAGAAGAGACCATTCGAGGCATCTTTTCCAATACGCAGATGGTCATTGCCGCTCATTGCGAAGACGAAACGATCATTCGCGCCAATACCGCTAAGGCCATTGAGCAATTTGGAGAAGACATTCCCATTGAACAGCACCCGATCATCCGTTCGCATGAGGCCTGTTACGCCTCTTCTTCTCGCGCCATAGAGCTAGCGCGTGAGACCGGAGCTCGCCTGCATGTATTTCACCTTTCAACGGCTCAAGAAATGGAGCTTTTTGACCGGCATTTACCCTTTTCAGAAAAGCAAATTACCGCTGAGGTCTGTCTGCATCACTTGTGGTTCACCGATGCCGATTATGCCGAGAAGGGCTCGTTGATCAAGTGGAATCCGGCGGTCAAGGGTGCCGATGACCGAAAGGCTCTATGGGAGGGGCTGCGCAACAATACCCTTGATATTTTGGCAACCGACCACGCTCCGCATACCCTTGAGGAGAAGCAAAACAAGTACCTAAAGGCTCCGTCTGGAGGTCCGCTAGAGCAGCATGCGTTGATGGCTTATCTCGATAAGGTTGAAGAGGGAGAAATAGATCTAGAGTTACTCGTGCAGAAGTTTTGCCACAATCCGGCCGAGCTTTATAAGATAGACCGCAGGGGCCATATCAAAGAGGGTTATTATGCCGATCTAGTTACCTTTTCAAAGCGCCCGTACACCGTAGCAAAAGACAACCTGCTTTATCAGTGTCAGTGGAGCCCGTTTGAGGGCCATACCTTTAGCCACAGCATAGATAAAGTGTGGGTAAACGGTCACCTCGGATACGCCCAGGGGCAAATAAATCACGAGCGACACGCCATGAAACTAAAATTTAATCGATGATACGAAATCTACTATTGGGCTTACTTTTTCTCAGTTCGTTAGCGTGTAGCACCCGCATGGTCGAGCCTCCAGAGCGTCTTATTGCGAAAGAAAAATTTGTAAACATTTTGTATGAATTAGCCATTTACAATGGGGTGAAGAACAACACTACTCCGGCCTTCACTACTTCTGATTTGCAGATCATGCCCTACCTCTATTCGAAATACGATTTTGATAGCGTGCAGTTCTTCGAGTCAAACTTTTATTACGCCTCGCGGGGAGACCTCTATGTGGCCATGTACGATACGGTTAGGGCGCGTATAGAGCGCACCGAGAAATTACTCGATTCACTTCGAGAAGTCAGTTTATCAGCCGCTCGAGCGGCTCAGCAGGCTGAAGATTAGCTGCGTCTAAACTGCTGGTAATTCAGGGCCAATTGTTTGACATAGGCCTCAAAGTCTCTTGCTTTTGTCCCTTCAAATACACTGTACTCATCGAGGGTTTGGTACTTATTTTCAGAATAAAGCGTGTTTATCAGCCCTTCAGAAAGCACGAGTCGCTTAAATCCTAAAAAGGTCATGAGTTTGCTTAGCCTCATAACCGTCAGTAGCTTTTTTTTACTCAAGGCGCGATGTGCTGTAGACTTGTCAACTGCACCTCGTATGAGGTTTATAAGGGTGCAATAAGATAAGTGATGAGAGACCAGGGTCACGTCGAGCTGCTTCTGCTGCTCCATTAATTTTAGACTGCTGCTGACCACATCTTCGGCGGCTATAAAACCGGTTACTCCTGAAAAACAGAGGTCTTTGATGCGAAAGGCCAATTTGAACAGGGCAAGGCTAGGGCTCTTCCAGAAAAAATCACTCAAGATGACACCCGGTCTTACTATCCGAGCGTCTAGGCCCTCTTGTATGCCCCTGAACACCTCTAATTCACCTAGGTACTTTGAGTGACCGTAATACGATCGCTCGTCAGATTCTAAGGCGGCCACTGAACTGATGTAAAGCAATTTCGCAGGTCTAGCCAATAATGCATTTACTAACACTTTTGTTATAGTAACATTGGCTTCAAAAAGCCGCTTTTCGTCTTTAGGATTAAAGGAGATCAAGGCCGCACAGTGTATAACCTGTTTTACGCCATCAAGAGCCTCTTCGACTTCAGCAAGATTGTCAAGTGAGACCTTTACCCAGTCAATAGAAGCGAAAAGGTCTTGGCACTGATTGTAGTCAAAGAAATCACGGATCGTTTCGCGCTTAGACTCGTCGCGATATACCGCACGAAGCTGTTGCTTTTGCTGAGCCAGATGTAGCAAAAAATGGGCACCTAGCATTCCCGTGGCACCGGTGACTAAAATCATACCCTAAAAGTAGGTAAAGACGACTATATTTGTAGCCCCTGAGATCGATTATGGCACAGCAATTCATAGAAGAACTTCGATGGAGAGGCATGATTCACGACTTCATGCCCGGATTAGAAGAACACCTAAACGAGTCCATGAAAACCGCCTATGTGGGCTTTGACCCAACGGCCGATTCGTTGCACATCGGAAACCTGGTGAGCATTCTCATGCTGCGTCATTTTCAGCTCGCAGGCCATAAGCCTATCGCCTTGGTCGGAGGCGCCACGGGTATGATCGGAGACCCCTCAGGAAAGTCTAAAGAGCGCAACCTGCTCGATGAAGAAACGCTAAGGCACAACCAAGAGGCCATCCAAAAACAGCTTTCTAAATTCTTAGACTTTGACGCCAGCAGGCCCAACGCCGCAGAGCTGGTAAACAATTACGACTGGATGAAAGACATCAGCTTTCTTCAGTTTATCAGAGACGTCGGCAAGCACATCACCGTAAACTATATGATGGCCAAGGATTCGGTTAAAAAGCGGCTGACCGCTGAAGACGCAGACGGCATGTCGTTTACCGAATTCACCTATCAGCTAGTTCAGGGGTATGACTTTTTGCATTTGCACCGCACCCATAAGTGCAGCTTACAGATGGGCGGAAGCGATCAGTGGGGTAACATTACCACCGGAACCGAGCTCATCAGACGCATGGATCAGTCTAAAGGGTTTGCACTCACCTGCCCACTCATTACCAAGGCCGACGGCACCAAATTCGGAAAAACCGAACAAGGAAACGTCTGGCTCGACCGCAAGCGCACCTCACCCTACCAATTCTACCAATACTGGATGAATGTGTCTGATCAAGATGCTGAAGCCTTTATCAAAATCTTCACCCTTTTAGATCAGGCTACCGTAAACGCACTCATCAGCGAGCACCAAGAAGCACCCCACTTGAGATTGCTTCAGCAGCGACTCGCTAAGGAGATTACTGTACTGGTTCATTCAGAGACTGATTACGAAAATGCGGTTGCCGCTTCGGCTATTTTCTTTGGAAAATCGACTAGCGACGATCTCAAGGCATTACCCGAAGACGTGCTCTTAGATGCCTTCTCCGAGATGCCTTCGGCTGAATATGCGCTTTCTGAACTCGCACAAGGGCTATCTATTGTGGATGCGCTGTCGCTGCAAGATGCAAGCGGAGCCCCTCTGTTCTTAAGCTCTAAAGGAGAAGCACGTCGCGAACTGAAACAGAACGCCATATCGCTGAACAAAGAGAAGGTAAGTGATGCTGAAATGATGCTCACCCCAGCCCACTTGCTAGCCGAAAAATTCATGGTGCTTCAGCGCGGAAAGAAAAATTACTTCTTATTGAAATTTGTGTAGCGGCTCAGGCCATCATTAAGTTGCACCCCCTGAGTTCAGCGCTGTCAAAGCGACCAAGCACTTCAAAGGTCTTGTCTTCATTTATTCTGCCCAGATCGTCTGTGGCGATGAAGCTGCACGAATGAACGTTGGCCAGATCAATTACATTAATTCCTCCGCTGCGCCCAATAGGCATGTAGGTAAAGGGATCTTCTGCCTCTCTGATCAGCACCCGCATCCAGGGCGGAGTCTCAAACAGGCCTTCACCCTTTGAATAGGCCTGGGATAGCAGCTCGGTCATGCCGTATTCAGAGTGAATACTGTTTAAGCCAAAAGCTTGTTTCAATTGCGCATGCACCTCTTCGCGTACGAGTTCTTTTCTTCGACCCTTCATTCCGCCTGTTTCCATTACAATCGTATTCTTGAGCGGCCTTGAAAAACGCTCTGACAAATCAAGTAGCGCATAGGTCACCCCAATCAGTAGGGTCTTTTGATCACCGTCAAAAAGGCTTTCGAAGTCGTCGTCAATCGAAACATAGCCCGACCCAGGCGCCGACTCTTTTAGCATGCGGTCTACCATATAGATAAGCGAAGAATGGCGCTGCTCTTGGTAAGAGGGTAGCAGGGCTAGCAGTCGATACGAAGAAATAGGTCCGTAGAAGTGATCAAAGCCCGCCTTGAAACTTTGTTCATAAACGCGTGGATCGCTCACGTAATGCGTGCTTCGCTGGGCTGAACCTGTGGTACCCGAACTCTTAAAGGCGAGGGTTTTACTGTCTACAGGGTCTGCACAACTAACCCTGTGGCTCTTAAAGAACGAGATCGGTAAAAACGGTATGTCTTCGATGCGCCGAACCTCAGTCGGATGTTTACCCAACAGATCACAAAATCCGTGATATACTTTATTGTTGAGGTATTGATAGCGAAATAGAGCAAGCGCTTGCTCTGAGAAACGTTCAGCAGATAGGGGTTCAAAAGAGGGCTGCGGGATAATCACGCCCCAAAAATACCTCAGAAACAGCTGAAATAACCAGTTAACATTTAAATAACGCTCAATAAACCCTTAGCAAACAATGAGCATAAAATCGATTTTCAATCTTAACATTCAGCTAAGAGACGCCCTGATTCACTGCCCTAGTTTTGTCTCAAATTCTTTTAAACCCAAAAAAATGAAAAAATCAATCTTAGCTCTATCTCTTGCTGGAGCTCTTATGTTCTCTTCTTGCGAGTCAGAAGTAACGATTGACCAAGCTACCTTGCAATCTATTGTAGATCAGGCTGTTGCAGCTGCATTAGCGCAATATCCATCATCTCAAGCAATTGCTGATGCCGCCGCCGCCGCAGCAACTCAAGCTGTCGCGAATGGTTTCGCAGGTCAAGAAACCGTAGATGTTGAGGCCGCCATTGCTGCTGCTTTGGCCGCTTCTGAGGCGTTGACTAATCCTCCTGTTCAACGTGTAGGTTCTGGTGGTATTACTACGATTACTGCAAGCACTACTTGGACAAATGATAAAATTTGGTTGATGGATGGTAAAGTTGTGGTTGAAGATGGAGCTACACTTACTGTCGAAGCAGGCACTATCGTTAAAGGCGCAAAAGGAACAGGTGCCAATGCAACCGTTCTTATTGTTGCTAAAGGTGGTAAGATCAATGCTGTTGGTACTGCCGATAAGCCTATCATCTTCACAGACGTAGACGATAATATAGTTTATGCTAACGGTTCAACTAGCCCTAACCGTTCTTTAACAGATAAAGGTCTTTGGGGTTCTGTAATTCTTTTGGGTAAAGGAACTACTGGAGCTGCCGGTGGAGTAGCTAACATTGAAGGAGTTGTTTCGGGTTATACATTTACTCAATACGGAGGTTCAACTCCTGCAGACAGTTCTGGAGAAATGCAATACGTATCTATCCGCCACACTGGAACAGCAGTTTCTCCAGGTAACGAGCTTCAGGGCTTGACCATGGGTGGTGTTGGTTCAGGAACAGTTATTGAAAATATCGAGTTATTCGGATCTGAAGATGATGGAATCGAGATTTTCGGAGGTTCTGTTGATGTAACCAACCTAGTAGTTGCTTACCAAGATGACGACGCTATTGACTTAGATCAAGCTTATGACGGAACTATCTCGAACGCAGCTGTCTTCATGGGCTCTGGATCAGATACCGTATTTGAAATTGATGGTACTGAGGATCCTGCAGGAGCAATTGTAGGTTCTTACACCTTGACTGGAGTAACAGCTTATGGTAATGGTGACGCCGTAAAAACCGCCGTATTTGGTGATTGGAAGTCAGACGCTACTGGCTTTAACGAAAACATACTTTATGTTGATTTTAAAACAGGATCTACGATCAAAGGAATAGATGCTGATACGTATGATGGTGCTGGAACTGCAGCTGCTACTGGTAAATTGAACTACAAAGACATAGTTGTTGTATCGACAGACACTAAGGCGGCCATTTTAAATGGAAAAGCTACTGAGGCCTCTGCTACCTGGTTAACTGTTGCGGCCGCAAGGCCATCAACTGGAGGTGCAGATGAAAGTGTATTCGCTTGGACTCAGTTGTACTAATCTTAAACTAAATAAACACCTAATAAATAGCCCTAATTACTTAGGGCTATTTTTTGATTTTAGACATGAAAAACATTTTCTTTTTGATTGCGAGTATAGCTTCTTTACAAATTGCTCTTGCTCAATCTGTGGTTTCTGGTGTAGTTATTGACGGGGATTTTAATGAACCGCTAGCCTTTGCAAATGTAATCGTGAGAGAAGCGGGGAGCACTGAGACTTTGGCTGGAGTAATTACTGACTTCGAAGGGAGATATACATTGAATATTGAAAAGCCAGGAACTTACGAGGTCGAGTTTTCTTATTTGGGTTATGAAACGAAGATTGTAAGTGATTTGGCTGTCAGTATTTCTGGAGAAATAGAGGTGAGTATCGTATTGAAACCCGTTGCTAATGCTCTAGAAGAGGTTGTGGTGACTACTTCGGCAAGAAAGAACAGTGAGGCTTCAGTACTCGCCATTCAGAAAGGAGCAGTTACGCTTTTAGACGGACTTTCTGCTCAGACCATTCGAAAATCTGGAGATGGCAATGTTGCATCGGCAATAAAACGCATTCCAGGTGTTTCTGTGCAAGGAGGAAAATTTGTTTACGTAAGAGGTTTAGGTGACCGCTATTCAAAAACACTGCTTGGAGGGCTAGAGGTTCCAGGGCTCGATCCTGACCGAAACACCCTACAGTTGGATATTTTTCCGACCAATCTATTAGATAATATTCTGGTGAGCAAATCGGCTAGCGCAGATCAAGGTGCCGATTTTACTGGAGGAATTGTGGACGTATTGTTGAGAGACTTCTCTGCACTTCCAGAGTATACCTTTTCAATATCAACGGCGTATAATTCAATTACCAATTTACAAGACGCCCCGACATTACCCGATTACGCTCTAAACAACTTCTTTTTTGATAGTGGTAAGAATGAACTTCCGTTCTCCTCTACACGTGTCTTTGATCGACCAGAAAGTATAACCACCCCAGCTCAAGAGCTTGAGCTCAGAAATGGAACACTCTCACTCACTAGACAATTAGGAGTTAGTCGAGAAAATAACCTATTGGATGCAAGTGTTGGTGTAACAGCCTCTAATCAATTTAATCTATCTGAGAAGAGCTCAATTGGGTACATCGCTTCACTGAACTATAAATACGATTCGGACTACTATCAAAATGCCGTAAACGGAAATATTGCAATACGCGAAACAAGACCTGAACCGTTTGATGCCCAAGAAGGAGAATTAGGAACTATTCAGGCGATTGCTAGTGGATTATTTGGGGTTTCACTTAAAACAGGTAACGCTAAACACAAGGCCTTAGTTCTTGCTATTAGAAGCGGAGAGAGTAATTCATTCGATGGATTTATTCAGGATTTCATTGAAAATCCGTATTTCGGAGTCACAAATTCAATGACCCATACCGAGAGAAACATTATTAGTTTTCCGGTATCGGGTTCGTATAGAATAGGTTCTAAGTTGGCCCTCGACTGGAAGGTAGCTCCTTCAATGGTAGAGGTTAGGGATATAGATTTTCGAAAGACCGTATTTAATCAATTAGAGAACGGCACTCGGTTGATCGACAACTCGGTTTCTTCTCTGCCTCAACGATTATGGCGAGATCTAGATGAAGTTGCCCTCTCAGGACGTTTTGATATAAAATATGACTATACTTTTGGTAAATCTACAAGTCAATTAAAGATTGGAGCTGCCTATTTGAACAAGAATCGAGACTTTGGCACTGACTTCTTTACCATAGGTTTTAGAGGATCATCTGTGGTTCTCGACGGAGACTACAACAATATTTTGAATCCAAACTTTATCTGGAATAGAAATAGGGATACAGGTTCCTTTATTATCGGAGAGTTTCAGCCTACCAATCAATATGAGTCAGAGAGTGAAACTATAGGGGCTTACATTTCAAATGAATTTAAGTTCTCAGACCAATTCAAGGCTGTTGTTGGCTTACGTTACGAAACCTATGAGGTAATCTATACGGGACAGAGTATTGAAGGAACCCTCTTCAATCAAGAGCAATTCATTGACGTTAGCGATTTCTACCCCTCTGCAAACCTCATTTATTCATTTAATGAGAAGGTAAATCTAAGAGCTTCGTATTCAAAGACAACGGCGAGACCTAGCTTTAAAGAGAACTCCGCTGCCAATATTTACGATCCGATTACTGAACGTTTCTTCGTGGGTAATACAGGTTTAGTACCTACCTATGTAGATAACTTTGATGTGCGTTGGGAGAAATACGGAGAGGGAAATGAATTTGTTGCGGTTAGTGCGTTTTATAAATTGTTCAGTGACCCTATCGAGATTAACTATTTCGATATATCAACCCCAAATACATTGATTGCTCGCAACACTGAGGAGGCATTGGTTTATGGCGCAGAATTTGAATTTAGACAGAATGTTATTGATAATAATGTTGAGCGTCTTTCATTAAACCTAAACGCATCAGCTATAGTTTCTGAGTTAACTATGAGTCAAGCTGAGTTTGATGCGCGAAAGGCGGTTACACCAAATGCCGATATTGATAATAAACGTGAACTCCAAGGTCAATCACCCTATTTAATTAATGCCGGATTTAGCTATAATCTTTTCGATAAAGATCTTGAAGCAGGCGCTTATTACAATGTTCAAGGAAGAGCCCTTCAGGTTATTGGTATCGGACAGTTTCCTGATGTATATACAGAGCCGTTTCACAGCTTAAATGTAAATGTGAGCAAGCGCTTCGGTGAAAAGAATAACACTACTGTTTCGCTTAAAGTAGACAACTTGTTGAACGATGTAATTGAAAGTCGATTTGACTATTTTGGAAACACAGCGTTTTTATTCTCTAGCCTTAAGCCAGGTGTGAACACTACCTTAGGCGTGTCATTCAAATTCTAAACCACAGCGTTTTTTGCTGGATTTTTAACCCACTGCCTAGCAGTGGGTTTTTTATGGTTAAATTGTAGAGTCTTAAAGTTTAAGTAAAAGTTAACTTAGGCCTCTAAAGGGCTTGATTGATTACCTTAGGGCCATAACTGCTGTAAGCAATGAAAAACGAAGACGTTCGCATTCTGCTTGTCGATGATGAGCAAGATATACTTGAAATCGTCGGCTACAACCTCTCTTTAGAAGGATACCAAGTATTCACTGCAAAAAACGGCATTGAAGCCGTGTCTAAGGCAAAGAAAAAGCAGCCTCACCTGGTCATATTAGATGTGATGATGCCTGAGATGGACGGCATTGAGGCCTGTGAGATCATGCGTAATACCCCCGGGCTCGAAAACACTATAATCACTTTTTTGACTGCTAGGGGTGAGGACTATTCACAGCTCGCTGGTTTTGAAGCGGGCGCTGACGACTACATTCAAAAGCCCATTAAACCGAAGGTGCTGGTTTCAAAGGTGAAAGCCTTACTGCGACGCAGTAAAGAGCAGCAATCAGACGATTCAGACGTACATAAAGTTGGTAACCTGGTGATCAACCGCGAGGAGTACAAGGTGATTAACAATGGCAAAGAGATGGTGCTTCCGCGTAAAGAGTTTGAGCTGCTAGCTCTTCTTACCTCAAAGCCTGACAAGGTCTTTAAGCGTGAGGTGATACTAGAGAAGGTTTGGGGTAATGAGGTCGTGGTCGGCGGACGCACCATTGACGTTCACATTCGAAAACTAAGAGAAAAAATAGGAGACGATCATTTTAAAACCGTAAAAGGAGTAGGGTATAAATTTGTACTTTAACCCCTTATGGCGGGTAATTTTAAAAATGCGAATCCGTTTGCGCTGAAATACGCGTTTTACATCTCCCTGACGGCAACCGCCGTTTTACTGCTTATTTTCTTTTTTGCTGGTCTAAGACTCTATTGGATATTGGCCCTCTTCTTCCTGATACTTTTCGCAATCGCCTTTCTGTCGCTTCGCGCCGGGGTTGAAAATTACGTATTAAGGCTGATCAAGAATGTTTACAAAGAGGTGTCACTGCTTGAGGGTATACGCTTTACGGGAAATAGCGTGAGCAATGATTTAGAATCGCTGACCTCAGATATTGAGAAGTTTGCGCGCGGTAAGAAGATAGAGATTGAAACGCTGAAGATTCGCGAAGAATACCGAAAAGACTTTCTTGGAAACGTCGCCCACGAGATGAAGACGCCGCTCTTTACCATTCAGGGCTATATTCTCACCCTGCTTGATGGAGCGATGGAAGACAAAAAGATCCGCAAGAAGTACCTCGAACGCGCTAACAAGGCAGTTGAGCGCTTGCTGTACATCGTAAAAGACCTAGACACCATTACCAAGCTCGAATCGGGTACGCAGCAGGTGTCTAAGCATCCGATCGATATTATTGCGCTGATTAGAAGCGTATTTGAGATGCTGGAGATGAAGGCCGAGAAGAAAAATATTTCACTCATTTTTGACCGGCCTTATCTGAAAGAAATCACGGTTCTCGCCGATCACGAAAAGATCGAACAGGTGCTGATTAATCTCATCGAGAATTCGATTAAATACGGGCACACCAACGGCACCACTGAGGTGAGTGTAGAAGATCTGGTTAAAGACAAAGTCATTGTGCGCGTAACCGATAACGGAGACGGTATTAGCAGGGAGCACCTTCCGAGACTATTTGAGCGCTTTTACCGGGTCGATAAGAGCGGATCGCGCAAGGAGGGTGGGTCTGGCCTTGGACTCTCTATAGTGAAACACATTGTTGAGGCACACGGAGAGCGCATTTACGTCGAAAGTGAGCCCGATGTAGGGTCGGAGTTTTCGTTTACGCTTCA
>JAURPW010000073.1:0-3455 GCA_030836435.1 Flavobacteriaceae bacterium | reverse complement strand
GGGTACTACCAGAATGGTGACCAATCGCTCTTTCCAATTTTCAATGGTGCGGGTGGCCATGACAGCCGGAATCGCGCAGGCCATTCCCGACATCAAAGGCACCACGCTTTTTCCGCTTAGCCCAAACGGACGCATCAGCCTATCCATCAAAAAGACCACTCGCGACATATAACCCGATTCTTCGAGCAGTGAGATGAAGAAGAACAAAAAGGCGATCTGAGGAATGAAAATGACCACACCCCCAATTCCGGCAATAACGCCCTCTGCCACAAGATCGGTGAGCACCCCAGGGGGCAATGTAACCTTGACCCATTCAGACAGTTGACCAAAGAATCCGTCGATGGCGTCCATGGGGTAACTGCTAAAATCAAAGATCACCTGAAAGATGCTAAACAGAATCACAAAAAAGATGAGGTATCCCCAAACCTTGTGAGTGAACAGTCGGTCTAATAGGCCTTGAAATCCGTCAGCCTTTGAGAAATCTTTCTCGTAACCCTGCTTCAAAGCCTCATTGATATACTGATAGCGCAACACCGTTTCTCTGTGCTGCATGCGCTTTAATTCTTCTTTCGATTTTGTGCTAAACCCTGACTGATCGGCTATACTTTGACGCTCAATAGGCATAAAGTTGACGTCTTGAGTAATGGCCAGCCACAGCTTGTATAAGCTAATTTTTGGGTATGTTTTCTTCAGCCCCTCGAAGTAGTCAAGGTCTACCTTATTGATGTCGAGCACAGGGCTATCTGAGAGCGATTCGTGCTCAATCAATAACTGCTTCAGTGCGTCTATTCCGCTATTCTTTCGGGTGCTTATTAGGGCAATTCGCGTGTCTAAGGCCTTTTCTAAAGCCGAAACATCTAACGCCACACCCAATGCGCCCATGCGGTCTGACATGTTGATCGCCAAGATGGTTTTAATCCCTAGATCTTTAATTTGAGTAAACAGCAAAAGATTGCGTTTCAGATTCTCAACCTCGGCAATGACCACCACAACATCTGGATAGTCTGCGTCGCGTTTATTCAGCAAGATTTCTACGGCTACACTCTCGTCTAATGAAGTCGTGTTTAAACTGTAGGCTCCAGGTAGGTCGATTAGCTTGGCAGAGAGCTCCTCTGACAGCTGGCATACTCCTGTCTTCTTTTCTACGGTGATTCCCGGATAGTTTCCGACCTTTTGTCGCAAGCCTGTAAGCGCGTTAAAAATGGATGATTTACCCGTATTGGGGTTTCCGATTAGCGCAACCTTCAACTCTTTTTTCATCAGCTAGGGCTTCAGCTCAATATTCACGTAGCGGGCCATTTCGCGTCGTATGGCGATGCGTGATCCGTCTACCAAAAAATACAAGGGGTCATTGAGCGGAGCAATTTGAACCAGCTCTACCTCATTTCCGGGCAGGCAGCCAATCTCCATGAGCTTCACAGGAACGTGGGTGTCGAGTTCTTCAACTATAGTACCCTTCTGCCCTACCTTCAAAAGATCTATTGAGATCACTATGCTTATTTAGAATAATTTAAAGAAGGTAAAATTAAGCCAAATCTTTGGTTGCGCCTAGTTTCTGTAAGACGATTTCAAGACTTTTAAGTCTTCGAGCAGTTGGGTCACCTCTTCGCTCGATGTGCCGTCGTAAAATCCGCGAATGCGGCGCTCTTTGTCGACCAAAATAAAGTTCTCGGTATGAATCATGTCGTAGGGGCCTCCGTCGCCATCGGTAAGCACCGCCAAGTACGACTTTCGGGCCAGTTCGTAAATCTGCTTCTTATCTCCGGTTACTAAGTTCCATTTGGCATCGATCACTCCCTTTTCGAGGGCGTACTTTTTGAGCTGGGGCACCGAGTCGATTTCAGGGGTAACCGAGTGAGAAAGCAGCATCACCTCATCATCGTCTTTTATGATTTGCTGAATATCGGCCATGTTGGCCGTCATTACCGGGCATATAGTCGGGCAGGTGGTAAAAAAGAAGTCGGCGACGTAAATTTTATCGGCATAATCAGCCTGGCTAATCGTGTCTCCGTTCTGATTAATCAGTTTAAAATCGGCTATGCTGTGGTACTTCTTAACGTAAACTAAGGTAGAGTCGACCAGTTCGGGATTCACCATAGAGGGCTGGTAGACGGGCAAGCGTTTTTCAGGTTTCAGAGCCTGGTACATCAACACGATGATTACGCTTGAAAGCGCCAATAAAACAATGAAAAAAAGCCTAAAGCGTGCGAAGAATCTAAGCATGTCACAAAGGTACAACCTGTGCCGTTCAATTTCGGCTCGATTCGGTAACTTTGTGCGCGCTTAAATCAAGTCATGACTGTTCAAATCATTCAATTTTTTGTGAGCCTTTCGCTGCTCATTGTACTGCACGAATTCGGACATTTTTTGCCCGCTCGACTCTTCGGAACTCGGGTTGAAAAATTCTTTCTGTTTTTCGATATCAAATTCGCCCTCTTTCAGAAAAAAATCGGCGACACCGTATACGGCATAGGCTGGCTTCCGCTAGGCGGATACGTCAAAATATCGGGTATGATCGACGAATCGATGGACAAGGCTCAGATGGCCGAAGAGCCAAAGCCTTGGGAGTTTCGCTCAAAGCCCGCCTGGCAGCGCCTGATTATCATGCTTGGAGGAGTCACCGTTAACTTCTTACTAGCGGTCATTATTTATATCGGTTTAGCCTTCGCCTACGGAGACGAATACATCGAGAACGACTCATTAAAAGGAGGTGTCTGGGTGGTTGAAGAAACAATCGGTTCTAAAATTGGCATTCAAACCGGAGACCAAATCGTGGCAGTTGACGGCCAGCCTATCGATCGCTTTAGCGCTGTTTTTCTGGAGTTGGTAAACGGAAACGAGGTCACCCTTAGACGAGACGGGCAGCTGATCACTCAGCCCATTCCGGTCGATTTTATAGCCACCCTTATCGACGACGAGAGCAAGGCTCGATTCTTGAGCTACCGCATACCATTCATTGTGGGTCAGGTTCCTGAAGATTCTCAAAATATCAATTCTGGGCTTCAGCCCGAAGACCAAATTACACGCATCGGAGACACCCCCATCACGTTTTTCGACGAGGCTAAGGCGGTAATTGCTCAGTATAGCGGGCAAGAAACCACACTTAGCGTTCAGCGCAAAGACGAGGCTTTCGAAACCAAAATTCGCGTGCAGGTGAGCGACAGCGCCACCATAGGAGTGATTCCCGCAGCGGCCTCAGCCTTTCAATTGGCTGAAATGGGGTACCTCAATATCAAAACCCAGAAATACGGTTTCTTCGAGGCCATTCCGGCCGGAATCGACAAAGGGGTATCTACCCTCAGCTCATATGCCAAACAGTTCAAAAAAATCGTGAATCCATCAACCGGTGCCTATAGGGGGGTCGGCGGATTTGCGGCGATCGGAAGTATGTTTCCCAATGTTTGGGACTGGCGCTCGTTCTGGTCAACCACGGCGCTCATCTCTATCATTTTGGC
>JAURPW010000072.1:0-5437 GCA_030836435.1 Flavobacteriaceae bacterium | reverse complement strand
GTCAAGACGGTTGCATACCCTATTCCATAAGCAATAGATACGGCCATGGGCTTTAAAAATTGGGCCTGTCTGCTTTTCTCTAAGAGTAATGGGGCCAATCCGGCTATAGTGGTCAAAGAGGTTAAAAAGATCGCTCTGAAACGCGAACGGCCAGCTTCGAAAAGTGCCTTTTCAAAACGCATACCATCCTTGAGATTGGTGTTGAACTTTCCGATGAGCACCAATCCGTCGTTAACCATGATGCCGATCAGAGCAATGATCCCTAAGAGCGAAAGTATATTCAATGGAAAGCCGTGAATCTTGTGCCCCCAGCCAACGGCTGTTATACTGAACGGTACCAGCAGCAAGAGTAGCAGGGGCTGTGAAAAGCTTCTAAAGGTAAACGAGATCGTCACAAAAATTAAGAACAGGGCCGTGAATCCGACCAGTCTTAACGAATCGATAAGCTTTCCGGCTTCGCGATTTTGCCCTTCATAAGATGGAGATACGGTCGGATAACGCGCCGTAATATCGGGCATGACCTCGGTTTTGATCCAGTCTAAAATCTCGGTAGGAGTGGTCTCGTCGGGATTGTCAAGATCGGCATTGATCTGAATCTCGCGCTGTCCGTCTAAGTGGTTAATAGCCACATCTCCACGCTCTATTGAATACGAAGCGATTTCTTGCAGCGGAACTTTGTCTCCTGTGGGGGTGGCGATACGCATCTGATCAAGGTCTACAATCGAAGAGCGATTATCGCGATCGTAACGCACCCAAACACGGATCTCGTCTTGCCCGCGTTGAAACCTTAGTGCCTGGGCTCCAAAGAATCCCGAGCGCACCTGATTCATCACCGTTCTAAGGTCTAGCCCTAGCAGGTAGGCATTGTCTTTAAGCTGCAAGCGAATTTCTTTGATACCAGCCGGATCGTTATCGGATACGTCTTTTAGCAGCGCATTGTCGAGCATGGCCGTTTTGAGCTGATCTTTAGCGGCCTTAAGTTCTTGAATATTATTCCCGAGCAGAGAGACGCTCACTGGTGAGCCTCCAAAATTTCCGCCTGAACCAAATACGAGGCTCTCTACGCCCAAAACGGGGCCAACTAACTCGCGAATGCGGGCCGTGACCAGATTGGAGCGAATGGCGTCGGGCCGCTCCTCTCCAGGAAGAAGATTGATCACCAAGCTGGCCGCAGCCGTTCCAGGACCTATTCTTCGAATCGTATTCTCATAGAGCCGCTTGTCGGTACCCTTGAGATAGGTAGCCGTGAATTCGTCGTTGACGATCAAGGCCTTTTGCTCTATCATTCGGATGATTGAATCAGTAAGTTTTTCGTTCGTACCGTTGGGCATTTGTAGGCTGATGGTCACCTGATCTGAGGCGATGCGCGGAAAGAATGCTGTTTGAATGATGCCTCCACCAATCGACCCAAAAGTGGCGATCAAAAGAGCGACAAATAGCGCGAAGGTGAAAAAGGAGTTCCGCATAGAAAACCGCAGAAAAGGGCTGTACAGCTCGTCGCGCATCCAGACCATTGCTCGGTCTCCCATCTTGTTGATCACGCGCATCTTGGCGAACCCTTTTCCGATCAAAGAGGTGGGCTCAGTTTGCGGCTTTAAAGCCTTAGAATGTGCTAAATGCGAGGGTAATATAATCAGCGCCTCAACCAGTGAAACCACCAAAGTCAAAATCACAATGACCGCAACCTCAGAGAAGAATTCTCCAATCTGTCCGTCTAAGAAGAGTAGTATTCCGAAGGCCAAAACGGTAGTCATAATGGCAGACACAATCGGTGGGATCACCTCTAAAGTTCCATCTATAGCAGCCTGAATCGGGCTCTTACCCCTCTCATAGTGCTGGTAGATATTTTCAGCAATTACAATTCCGTCGTCGACCAAAATACCAATCACGATAATCATACCGAAGAGCGAAAGCACGTTGATGGTCACCCCGGCAAAGGGTGCCACTATAAACATACCCAAGAAGGCTACCGGCAATCCAAAAGCGACCCAAAAGGCCAATCGGGTGTTTAAGAAAAGTGATAAAAAGATGAGCACCAATAGCATACCCATAATGGCATTCTCGGTGAGCAACTCGGTGCGCTGAACCAGTGTGGTAGAGAGGTCGTTGATCACGTCGAGCCTTACGTTCGAAGACTTGGCATTGTAGTCGGCTATATAAACTTTTACAGCCTCAGCGGCACCAATGAGGTCTTCTGTATTAGTAGAGGTTACCGTAACGGTAATCGCTCGATTCTCATTAAAATAAGTGGCGTTGGGCGTTTCAGAAAAGCGGTCAGAAACCTTAGCAATATCAGAAAGCAAAAGCCTTCTTCCGTCTGGAAGTGCCTTAACGGCTATAGAAGCGAGTTCGTCGGCGTAGTACAGTCTGTTGTTCGCGCGAATTAAGTACTCTTCGGCATTAGATTTAATCGTACCCCCTGTGATTAGCAGATTGCTTGAAGCCACCTTTGTAGCTACCTCGGTAAAACTCAGATTGTAGGCTAGCAGCTGATCTTCGTCTAAAGCAATCTCAATTTCCTCTTCGGGGTAGCCAGAAACTTCTATTTGCGATATTCCAGAAATGGCGCGCAGGTCGTTTTCTACCTGTCGCCCAACCTGTTTAAGCACCGATAGCGGAACGGCGTCGCCACTGATGGCAAAGCTTATGGTTTGACGCACCACATCTTGCTTGGCCACTATCAAAGGCTCCATTCCGGTTGGGTAGTTCGGCACGCGATCAACGGCATTCTTCACCTCTAGCAGCATGAAATCAATGTCGCGACCCTTTTCGATTTCGACATTAATACTGCCCGAATTTTCTCTAGAGGTCGACGTTACGCGGTCAATACCTTGAAGGCCCTTTAGATTGTCTTCAATCTTGAGCACCACACCCTCTTCAATTTCTTGAGGCGATGCACCCGGATAAGCCACTGAAATAATAACGTTCTTGGAGTCTGAGAGCGGAAAGAACGAAGAGCGCAATGAAAAGGCTCCTAGCAGTCCGAAGATTATAAAGGCAATGATCACGATGTTCACTGCCACTTCGTATTTAATAAAGTAAGCGATTAATTTCTTCATGTCTTATACTGCGCTTAGGGCGCGATTACCTTAACGGGCATATTTTTCTGAGCACCTGGGAGGGGCTTAGCCAAGATCAGCTCGCCATCACTAACGCCTTGAAGGATTACGGTATTCTCATTGAAGTGTATGGGCGTAACGTCAATCAACTGCAGCGCCCCTTCGCGTATCACAAAGATCTCTTGACTGTCGAGCAATAGGCTTCTGTCTATTTCTATGGCTTGGTCTACCGAGCGCACTTCGAGTTCAGTCTTTAAGTACTGACCTTCTTTAAGCTCGGCGCTAGTAACCGACACAAAAACAGAGATCATCTGCGTTTCTTGATCGATAGCCGGATTGATCCGAACCACCTTTCCGTCGTATTGCTGAACCCCGTCAAGCGAGGTCAAAACAACTGGTTTACCCACGGCCAAGAAGGAGGCATATGAGGCGGCCACCGGAATTTCAACTTCGTAACGCCCGCTTTCGATAAAGGTCCCCAGGTTTTGACCCGATCGCACCAACGTTCCTTCGGTAACAGCAGCGGCTGAGAGGGCCCCATCAAACGGAGCGGTGATCACGTACTTAGACAAGCGGGTTTCTAGATTAACCACAGTATAGTAGTTATTCACTATTCCTCTACCCGATATAAAAAACCGCTCCTTTTCCGATTCAAACGCTGGAAGTTCAGAGACCGCCTTGTTGATGTCTATGCGCTTTACATAGCTGTCCCACTTTTTATATACTTCTGGAAAATCAAGGGCGATATCGGCAAGGGTGGTACTCAACGCATTCAGGAAATTACTTTTAGCCGACTGAACGGAAGCCTTAAATTCGCTGTCATCGATAGCGATGATCGTGTCGTTTTTACGATAGATCTGACCCGCTCTGAACGCACGGTTCTTCAACTGTAAAACTCCCTGTACCTCAGAGAAGAGTTCTACGCGACGCTGCGCAGTTAAGCGTCCGTTACTCGTTAATTTAACTGCCAAGGTTTGATTGTTGACCTGCTGGGCGAAGACCGATTTAACTGTCTTTTCGACAGCTATCTGAGGGGTCTTGCTCGAGCTTACCAAGTTAGTGGCGATAAACAAGGCAATGGCTATAAAGGCGATTCCAAGAACGGCCAAAATGAGTTTACGATTCATGTTACACGTATTTAAACAGCGTGAGGGCCACGCGAATGCTGCAAAGCTAGCCAAAACCGTGCCAAACCCCTTTTATTCAGAATCAAATGATCGTTAAGGACTATACTTTAGGGCCAAAAACAAATTTCTGCCTGGCATGGGAATGAGACTGGTCTCCCAATAGGATTGGTTTAACAGGTTATTTAACCCCATTCTCAAACTAAAATCGTTCAGCGTTTTGGATAGGGTCAAATCAACTACCGTATACGCTCTTCCGGTTGCGCGCTCTACCCACTTAAGCGAGGCAAAAACAGAGCTGGTTTTTGTGTAATCTGCAGAGGCACTAACAACCAAGTGATGCCTTAAATCGTTGTCGATAGAATAGCGCGAAAAGGCAGCCGCATCATCACTTAATCGCTGAGACAGGTGCGCGTAGGACACACGAAAATCTACAGGAATCTCAGCGTTGTTATTTTTAAAGTACTGGTATTCCAGCTCGACACCTCGGGTTTGCAGAGATTGAATATTGCTAGCCTTAAACCGCTCATCTTCAGCAGATTTCACGTAGTCAATTAGATTCTCTGACGTTCTAGCAAAAAGGGCCAAACTGGCCATTGAGCGCTTTCGGTTAAGGCGCAGGCCTATCTCCGCGGTCTCAGCCTCTTCGGCCACCAAATCTGCATTACCCTCTGTATTAGGGTCGCTGTAATACAGATCGGTAAAGGTCGGAACACGAAAGGTCTTACCCCAATTCAAATAGGTCTTAAGACGGGCATTAATCCTATAGCCGACATCTATCCCCGGAAACAGTCTTTGGCCAAAATCAGAAACGTAATTCAACACAACCCCTGGTGTGACATCGAAGCTGTTATTCATCAAAAAAAAGCGGTGCTCTGCAAAGACGTTGAGCATATCTCTCGAGCGCTCTCCCAAATTGTTGCTCTGTATGCTAGTCGTTGAGAGATCTACTCCTATACCCGATTTTCCAATCACAGACTCATGAGCCAAATCGACTGCTGTTCCAATTTTATGTGTGATGTGCATGTTGCGGTAAATCTCAGGCCGATCGCGAACAAACTCATACATGTCTTGTCCTCTACGCCAGTAAATTCGTGGGGTAAGCGTGGTATTTTCTAGCTGAAACTGCTGGGTTGCAGCCACCAAACTCGCCTGGGTTTCTTCATACTGATCAATGGCAGACGGGCTAGCATAGAATCCGTTTGCGCCAAACGCCCTAGGAGTAAAAAAGGCCAGCAACCTAAAGGGCCGTTC
>JAURPW010000071.1:0-4991 GCA_030836435.1 Flavobacteriaceae bacterium | reverse complement strand
TAAAACTGACCCAATAGAATATAGATAACTATAGTAACCGCGCAAAGAATGAAAGATAGCGTCTTGGTATGTTTCCAAGGGTGCATATCAAGAAGGGGCATGTTGGTTTCGGGAAATTTAGCGAGTGGAGTTTTAGATCCCTGGGATACGGAAAACATTAGAACCATATTGAGTACAAACTCAATCCCCCAAAGGTGCACAAAATGAAGGTCGACTTTAAAGATAAAGGTGGTAGCGATATAGAAAATCAATCCGAAAATTAATGCAACTTTTGCCGCCTTTGCAGTAATTGAACGCATAAAAAATCCAGCGATCATTATTGAGGCAATCGGAATAAAGAAGATTCCGTTTAATTGCTGTAATAGCTGATATAAACCTTCAGGGGCATTCACTACAAGAGGTGCAACCATCATCGCAAAAAGTGCAAGTAGGGTAGAGGTTAATTTTCCTGCCTTCACCAATTGTTTCTCGTTGGCAGCTGCGTTAAGGTGTTTTTTGTAAATGTCCAGGCTAAAAATGGTAGCCGCGCTGTTAAGTACGCTGTTGAAGGTGCTTAAAACCGCTCCCATGATGATGGCCGCAAAGACACCTACAAAGCTAATTGGAAGCAATTTTTTAATGAGTTCAGGATAAATTAAATCTTGGTTTTCATAGAGGGCGTCGCCATAATAGTAAAAGCCTATAACTCCTGGAAGAATGATGATAATTGGAACAAGGATTTTTAGCACTCCGGTATATAGTAATCCTTTTTGTGCCTCTTTCAGGTTTTTTGCTCCGAGTGCTCTTTGAATGATGGTTTGATTCATTCCCCAGAAATACAATTGATTGATCATTAATCCGGTGAAAAGCACCTCGAAAGGCAATACGGATTCTTTGCTCCCAATCACATTGAATTTTTCGGGGGCATGGTCAATCACCGCCGAAAGTCCTACCATAATATGGCCGTCTCCGATTTGATAGAGCGCAATTAGCGGAATAGCCGTTCCGCCCAGTAATAACCCTATTCCATTAATCGAATCTGAAAATGCTACTGCCTTAAGTCCTCCAAAAATGGCATAAACAGAGCCGATGATTCCGATCCCAAAAACGGTGATCCACAAGCCCGTTTGATGAGAGACACCTAATCGTTCAGAAACAGAGAAGATGCTTTCTAGATTGATCGCTCCTGTGTATAGAACAATAGGTAAAAGC
The DNA here is from genome assembly GCA_030836435.1 of Flavobacteriaceae bacterium. GTDB lineage: Bacteria > Bacteroidota > Bacteroidia > Flavobacteriales > Flavobacteriaceae > UBA3478. The sequence continues at coordinate 3,800 of JAURPW010000071.1, read as the reverse complement.
GTAACCACAAATGAAATCATAAGAAACGCCGCAACCAATGTACGTGTGGTGGCATCAAATCGGTATTCTAAAAACTCTGGAATGGTGGTTAGTCCCATTTTTAGGTACTTCGGAACGAAAAATAGGGCAGCCACCACGAGGGCAAGCGCCGAGGTCACTTCCCAACCAATGATGACAAACCCATTGCGGTACGATGATCCGTTCATTCCAATAAGGTGCTCTGTCGAAATATTCGTCAGAATCATTGAACCCGCGATTACTATACCGCTTAGACTCCGCCCTCCTAAAAAATAACCTTCTTGAGAGCTTAAAGATTCTTTTCTTAATCGGTACCAAGAAAAGAAGGCCACAAATGCGGTAAAAGCAATAAAGGTTAGGGCTGTTTGCATCGTTTTAAATTAGTAATAAAAACGTTGATTAGCTTGGTGAGGTTTATTGGCCTCTCTCGCTTTATTTACTTCATTCGAAGTGCTCACCTGAGCAATAGGCACATCCCACCAGCCATACCCTTCGACACCTTGATAGCGGTCACAGGTAGTGTAAATGACCGTCGTTTTGGGATGGGCTTGTGCTTCTTTTATTCCTTTAATTAATGAGTCGTAATCGGTGCATTCTATCACATGGGCTCCTAGACTTCGCGCATTTTCTGCCAAATTCACGGGTAAAAATGAAGCTTCTGAGGTTAGATCGCCCCCTACTTCTCTTGATTTTGAGTCTCTGAACAAGAATCGAGTTCCAAATCCATTACTGCCAATACTGCGTGAAAGAGATCCAATACTCTTGTATCCGTTGTTGTCTATTAGAACGATGATCAATTTGAGCCCTTCTTGTACGGAGGTTACGATCTCTTGGGCAAGCATGAGGTAACTCGCGTCTCCGACCATCACGAATACCTCTTTATCTGGGCATGCCATTTTTGCACCGAGACCACCGGCAATTTCATATCCCATACAAGAATAACCGTATTCGAGATGAAAGCCTTTAGAGTTTTTGGTTCTCCATAATTTGTGAAGATCTCCGGGTAAACTTCCGGCGGCTGCCACCATAATAGCATCGTCTGTTGCTAAATCGTTTACGGCACCTATGATTTCACCTTGACTCAATTGAGGACGGTGCCTGTAGTTATAGATCTCAGACACTTTTTCATCCCATGCTTTGCAAAGCGATTTTACCTGGGAAATATAAGAGGAAGACACTCGGTAGTTCGTTAGTGCTTCGTGAAGTTCTTCTACCGTTACTTTCGCATCTCCTGTTAGCATTAATCCATGATGTTTGGCGGCGTCAAATGGTGCAACATTGATGTTTAGGAAGCGAACCTTTTCGTTTTGAAATAAGGACTTAGAGGCGGTAGTAAAATCAGAGTACCGTGTTCCGACGCCTATGATCAGATCGGCCTCTTGCGCAATTCGATTCGCTCCTGGTGTCCCGGTCACCCCTAGGGCCCCTAAATTGCTCTCGTGGTTATAAGGAAGCCCCCCTTTGCCTGCAAAAGTCTCAGCAACCGGAATTCCCGTTTGATCTACCAACGCCCTGATGGCTTGAAGCGCCTCACTGTAATGCGCCCCACCTCCGAGGATGAGGAGCGGTTTCTCAGAATGTTTTATAGTCTCTACGGCTTTTGCCAAAAGCGATCTATCAGGCCTAGGTCGAGAAATGGTCCATTGTGTATCTTCAAAGAACGATAGTGGAAATTCGAACGCCTCTACTTGTACATCTTGAGGTAATGATAAGGTTACGGCACCGGTTTGAACTGGGCAGGTGAGTACTCGCATCGCTTCAGGCAAGGCCATCAGTAATTGTTCAGGACGATTAATCCGGTCCCAATAGGCTGAGATGGGTTTAAAACAGTCGTTAACCGAAATGTCTTGTGAATAGGGTGATTCTAGTTGCTGCAACACGGGTGCGACCTGTCGTTTCGCGAATAAATCTCCAGGTAATATTAAAACGGGTAATCGATTTATAGTAGCTGCTGCGGCAGCCGTGATCATGTTAGTTGCACCAGGTCCGATAGATGAAGTACAGGCGATGGTACTCAAACGATTACTGACCTTCGCATAGGCTGCTGCTGCATGTACCATGGACTGTTCATTGCGACTTTGATAGTAGGTAAGCTTCTTTTCTTGGTCTAATGCTTGGCCCATTCCAGCGATATTGCCGTGGCCAAGAATACCAAAGCATCCCGCAAATAGGCGTTGACTTTTTTGGTCACGTTCACTGTGTTGAGCTCCGAGATAACGAACAATGGCCTGAGCGGTGGTGAGCTGTATCGTTTTCATTAGCGGTATAATTAGGACTTAAATTCATCTAAATGGACCGGACGTTGTTCTTCAATAGAACGTTTTGCCGCAAGGCCAATTTTTAAAGAGGCCAATCCGTCATAAGCGTTAGGGCTTATGGCAGTGCCTTGAGTTAAGTGTTCGACAAACGATTTCATTTCGGTTTTGTAGGCTTCGGCATAGCGTTCAAGAAAGAAGTACTCGGGTAAGGCACTTTGTACACCTTTCGCAGTAAATAGCTCGTGGCGATCTGTCGTCCTGTTTTCAGCTCTGATCATTCCTGAAGATCCAAAAGCCTCGAGTCTTTGATCGTAGCCGTAGACTGCTTGACGACTATTATCGATGACAACGATGGTTTGATCACTGAAGGTGAGCTGAATTACAGCGGTGTCTAAGTCTCCAGCCGTACCAATTTCGGGATCGATTCGAACCGCACCCTGAGCATATACCTGAACAACTTCTTTGCCTACAATGAATCGGGCCATATCGAAATCATGAATGCTCATGTCAAGAAAAATACCACCCGAATGCGCAATGTATGATGCTGGAGGTGCCTTGGGATCTCTGCTTGTTATTCTTACAATATGCAAATCTCCGATAGTACCGTTGAGGACCTGTTCTTTTACGGTCATGAACTCTTTGTCAAATCGACGATTGAATCCTAGCATGAGCTTAGTTTGATGGCGCTCAATGACCGCTATGACTTCATTTACTTTGTCTAGCGTGAGATCAAGGGGTTTCTCGCAGAAGATGTGTTTGCCTTTTTCGGCGGCACGTATGGTGTAGTCAGCATGGGTGTCGGTTGGTGAACAAATGACAACCGCCTCACAACCACTTTCATCAACAAGTGAATCAAAAGAATGATAGCACTTCACCCCCCTACTTTCTGCGAATTCTAAAGAAGCTTGAATGGGGTCTGTTGCCCCCACCACTTGCACTTCTTTAAGTTGCAATAAATTCTCCAGGTGTATCTGACCGATTCTTCCTAGACCTGCAATTGCTATTTTAAGTGCCATATAATTAGAGTCCGATTGAGTTTAAAAATTTTCGATTCGATGCTGCACATGCCTTTGGGTCTCCCATACCGGGCAAGACGTCTTGTTCTACCACAATCCAGCCTTCGTAATGCTGTTGATCCAAGATGTTTTTCACCTGTGAAAAATCAACGGCACCCTTTCCTAACTCACAGAAAACCCCTTTAGAAATGGCATCAAAATAATCTCCATTCGCAGCACTTGAAAGCTGTGCAATTTTCGGATCAAAGTCTTTAAAGTGTACATGCCATATACGCGATTGAAATTGCTTAAGTCCTTCTACAGGGTTGCCTCCGCCAAAGGAGTAATGACCGGTGTCAAAGCACAATCCCATTAGTGAGGGATCTGTGAGATGCATGAGTTTTGCTATCTCTTCTGGGGTTTCAATGAAACCCGCACAGTGGTGATGAAAAACAGTTCGCATCTGATAGGCGGATTGCACCTTTTCTGAAATACGCATGCATCCGTCAGCAAAAACATTCCACTGCAC
>JAURPW010000070.1:0-5491 GCA_030836435.1 Flavobacteriaceae bacterium | reverse complement strand
CTGCACGAAAAGGTACTTCAAGCCATCGGCGTTGATGAGATTGTTCGCCCCGAAGAAGAAACGGCAGAGCGCTGGGCCAAGAAACTCTGCCTGGTCAACGTAGTAGACTCTTTTGAGCTGAACGACGATTTCAGTATTATCGAAGCCACGGTGCCCAAAGAATATGTAGGCAAGACGCTTAAAGAGGTTGGATTTCGTTCTAAATACAATCTACTCGTGCTCACCATTATCAAAAAAGTAGAGGTAACCTCTATCTTAGGAAACACCAAGATTGAAAACCAAATTCAGGGAGTCGCCTCCGCAGAAAATACCCTAGAAGAAGGAAACATATTGGTGCTCTACGGGGCCAACAAAGACCTGCAGCACTTCTTAAAGCAAAAGTTTAGATAGCCCTCAACGATTCGATGCGCTTGTAGTGTTCTTCGACAGTCCTGGCGAAGTTAAAATCGAGAATGGTTAGGCCCGAAGCGTCGTGCGTAGTTAAAGAGACCTCAACCACCCTTGCATTAACCTCCAAGTCTGGGTGGTGATTTTGTTCATTTCCCTCTCTAGCTAATCGCGTAAGAAACTCGTGCACCTCCTGAAGACTCGATAGGCTAAGACGAAGGTTGAGCTTTCGATCTGCTATAATCCAAGGTAGCTCAAGTTGATCATGCAAATACCTTTGTTGCTCTTCTTCAGACAATCTTTTCATAAATTACAAGATGCAAAGAAAAATCATGAAAAACCACCTTTTAATAGGGCTCATTTTGGCCCCGCTAATGCCCCTGTTTGCGCAGATTAATCCGCAAAACATAGAAATTGTTCGCGACGCCTATGGCGTACCCCATATTTATGCCAAGACCGATGCCGAAGTAGCCTATGGGCTTGCTTGGGCACACGCAGAAGATGACTTTGAAACCATTCAACTTGGATTTTTGGCCGGAGACGCGAAGCTTTCGAAGGCGATCGGATTAAAGGGAGCGCCCGCAGACTTTCTACAACAATTCATTCAGGCCGAAGAAATTGCACGCGAACAAGTGCACACGCTTTCAGATGATTTTATGCAGATCGTCAAGGGCTACGCAGAAGGGCTAAACGCCTATGCAGCCTCGCATAAAGAAGAGGTGCTACTAGACGAACTCTTTCCGATAAGCCCCATTCAAATGATTGCCTATTCGCAGTTGCAGCTCTTTGTGTCGAATGCCGCAGACCGACTGGTCAGTCAGATCTTGAAAAACAAGGTGCCCGGAGAACTTCCGGTCGAAGCCGAAAGCAACGGATCAAATCTGATAGCCCTTTCGAGCAAGAAAACGGGTGAGAAGGCGAGTTACCTCACCATTAACACCCACCAACCCCTAGAGGGCCCAACCTCTTGGTATGAGGCCCACCTGGTAAGTGAAGAGGGAACCAATATCATTGGCGCACTTTTTCCCGGAGCCCCTTGCATACTCACCGGAGCCAATGAATATTTGGGTTGGACACACACCGTCAACTTTCAAGACAAGGCCGATATCTTTAAACTTGAAGTAACCGACAAGAAAACCCTGACCTACAAAGTCGACGACGACCTACTTACCCTTGAGAAGCACAAAGCCAAGGTCTATTTTAAATTTTTAGGGCTCCGTATTGGCATAAATCGCCCATTCTACACCAGTATTTACGGGCCAACTCTTAAAAACGCTAAAGGGTTTTACGCCGTTCGAACCCCAAGCACGACTACGGTTCGGGCGCTAGAGCAGTGGTGGCGCATGAATAAAGCCCAGTCGTTTACCGAGTTCTACAAGGCCCTAAAGATGAACGCCCTTCCCGGGTACAACATCGGGTATGCCGACAAAAACGACACCATATTTTACATCTCTAACGGCAAAATGCCCATTCGAGCAGAGGGGTACAATTGGAAAGGGCTTGTGCCCGGAAATACCTACGAAACATTGTGGAACAGCTACTACGATACCGAAGACCTTCCGCAGGTCATTCAGCCTAAATCGGGTTACGTGTACAATGCCAATCACAGTCCGTTTAAATCAAGTGCAGCTGCTGACAATCCGGATGTAGCAGACTACCCTGAATCTATGGGCTACGAACGCTACGACAACAACCGAAGCACTCGACTCTATGACTTATTAGAAGCTAATAAAACCATTGATTTTCAGAAACTTAAAGAGATTAAGTACGACCATACGCTACCCGATCAGCTCAATTACAACTATGTAAACCTCAACGCCTTGTTTGACATGGACCCGGCAGACTACCCAGGAGTAGGTGGCTTGCTGCGAAAAATTCAATCGTGGGACAGGGTGGCCGCAGCGGATTCAAAGGGAGCAGCGGCTTACGCCATCTTATACTACCAATTAGGCCGCTACTGGTCTAAACTGGGCGAAGACAAAACGTTCGATACGGCAACGCTTCACAAGGGGCTCAAACGCACAAGCCGCTACATGAACCGCCATTTTAAGTCGCAAGACATTGTGCTCGGCGATTTTCAGAAGCTGGTAAGGGGCGACAAGAACATTCCGATTTGGGGGCTTCCAGATGTAATTACCGCCATGCACGGGGCTCCGTTTAAAGACGGACGCTACCGCATCACTAACGGCGAGTCGTACATCGCACTCATTCAGTTTAGAGAAGACGAGACCCGCTATCAGTCGGTTATTTCATACGGAAACAGCAATCGTAAAAGTTCGCTTCACTACGACGACCAGATGAAACTCTATCAAAATTTTCAGACTAAGCCGATGTCTTTTGACAGAGACGATGTGCTTCAGAATGCCGTAAGGCGCTATGCCCCAATGATCAACGACTAAGTATTCGATTTGTTAATTTAGTATATTCGCTAGGCTATGGAATCGTTTTTACTCTTTTTTGAACAGATGCCGGTTTGGATGAAAGCGGCATGGATATTTCTGGTTTTAGGTGTCTTCTGGATCGCAGAAGGATACTACGCCCAAGTAAATTTTAGCTACAAAAAATGGCGGCACGCTCGTGTAAACGGGTCGTTACTGCTAATGGTTATGCTGATAAACGTCGGGTTCGGTGCACTAACCGCACTGCTTTATCAATGGATGAATCAAAGTGGTTTTGGGCTATTAAACCTGATTGACTGGCCCATTTGGGCAGAACTCATCGTAGCCCTGGTGGTTCTCGATTTCACCGCTCAGTATTTCGTGCATTTTTTGCTGCACAAAGTGCCTGCGCTTTGGAGGCTGCACTTGGTACATCACAGCGACAAACACGTCGATGTTACAACGGGCACGCGGCATCATCCGCTTGACTTTTTGCTGAGAGAGACCTTTGCCCTACTCGCCATAGCCCTAACAGGCATGCCGATCTCATTCTACTTGTTTTACCGCATTTTAAGTGTGGTATTTACCTACTTCACCCACGCAAACATAGCTCTTCCAGTCGCGGTTGATAAGGCCATTTCGTATGTGTTTGTGACTCCGAATATGCACAAGTTTCATCACCACAACGAGCTGCCCTGGACCGATTCGAATTACGGCAATATGTTGTCGATTTGGGACCGCCTCTTTGGAACCTTTGTCTATGCAGACATTAGCAAGGTGGTCTACGGAGTAGACATAGCCGATCACAAAGACGATCAGAATCTATGGGTACAGTTGAGGGCTCCCTTTGACCGCTCTATTCAATCAAAGCGTTAGTTCAGCGCCTGCAGCGGCCACAGCAGCGGCAATAAATAATACACCCAAAGGGTAACCAAAGCAATAGAGAAGAGGTTTAATCCAAGCCCAGCGCGAATCATGTCGGGCATGTTAACATACCCTGATCCGAAAACAACCGCATTAGGCGGAGTCGCCACTGGTAGCATAAAAGCACAAGATGCCGCAAGCGTTGCCCCAATCATAAAGGTATAGGGGTGTACTCCCATAGCGGCCGCCAATGGGGCCAAAACGGGCAGAATCATCGCCGTAGTAGCCAAATTCGAGGTGATCTCGGTCAAGAAGTTGATGGCGCTTACCAGTACCAGTGTCATGAGCAGTAAGGGAAGAAAGTCTAGGGTAACTAGCTGTTCGGCAAACCATTGGGCTAGCCCGGTGTCTTTAAAGCCTTGTGCGATAGCCAATCCGCCCCCAAAGAGCAGCAGTATGCCCCAAGGAACCCTTTTTGAATCGTCCCAGTGAAGTATGGCCTGCCCTTTAGAGCCATCGGGAAGCACAAAAAGTAGAATCCCAGAAGCTAAGGCAATGATGGTGTCGTCGATGGCCGGAAGCAGAGGAGTCAGTAAAAACGATCTACTCATCCAGGCTACAGCGGTGAGCAAAAAGACCACCAAAACCGTTTTTTCTGAGGCATTCATCTTCCCCAGCGCCTTGCGCTGGCGGGCTATTTCTTCTACTCCTCCGGCAAAGTCGTCGGCCTTTAACGTGATGGCCATTCGCGTGAGGTAAAGCCAGCAAACAATTAGAAGAAGTACCGACAGCGGAAGCGCCAACAGCATCCAGTCTAAGAATCCAATCTCGACTCCGTAGAGCTCTTTGACGATTCCGGCCAAAACTAAGTTGGGCGGAGTTCCGATGAGGGTGGCCATTCCGCCGATAGAGGCGCTATAAGCGATTGAAAGCATGAGCATCTTTCCGAACTGAGTGTGTTCGTTTTCTGGGGTATCCGGGTGGTCTCTATACTGTGCAATGATGGCCAGCCCAATAGGCAGCATCATCACCGCCGTGGCGGTATTGGATATCCACATCGACAAAAAGGCAGTGGCCACCATAAATCCGAGCACAATAAGGCGCATACGGGTTCCAATCAATGAAATGATCGTCAGCGCAATGCGTCGGTGCAAATTGACCTTCTCTATGGCAATGGCCAGCAGAAATCCGCCGAGGTATAGAAAGACGTATTTATGCCCATAAGCCACGGTAGTGCTCGACAAATCGAGGGCTCCGGTAAGTGGAAAAAGCACTAAGGGCAGCAGTGCACTTACTGCGATCGGAACGGCCTCGGTAACCCACCAGGTTCCTATCCAAAGGGCGACGGCTAAAGCGGCGACGGCCTCAGCTGAGAGCCCATTGGGGGCGAATCCAAAATAGACTACTGCAAAGAAAAGCGGACCCAACAATAGTCCTATGCGCGCCGCAGAAAAACGACTATGCATCTGAAAGGGCCCATTTAGTAGCTAAGCCAGAAAGCGCACTCAAGCCCACTAATAGCGTGAATGGAAGCCCCAATGCGTCAAAAAATGCTGGAGACCACAGGTATAAACCGATCACAAATGCGATGCGCAGCGCCTCGAAGGCCAAGGCCCATCGCGATCCGTCCATCAGTGAGCTGTACCCCATAACCATTAAGAAAATGAGTGCTCCGGCATAAAGGCGGTAGGTATTGCTTAGCTCTGAGAAGAGTGCAAAAAAGTAAAATAGCAAGCTGATGGCCAATACAAACTGAGCAAAGACCACCACCCTACGCAGCAGCGTGCTCTTCGGATCGTATTTTTCGTAGGCGTAAACATCTTCAATAATGGGTCGCTCAAAGCGCTGAGCCACATCAGCGG
>JAURPW010000008.1:0-3318 GCA_030836435.1 Flavobacteriaceae bacterium | reverse complement strand
TCTTCGCAAGACAAAATCGATACCTTGAGAGCCATGGGTGCAGAAGTGCACATTTGCCCGGCACATGTGTCGGCAGAAGATCCTCGATCGTATTACGAAGTGGCAAAACGCATTCACAGAGAAACACCCAATTCGATATACATCAATCAGTACTTCAATGCCTTAAATACTGAGGCACACTACCTTACCACGGGCCCGGAGATTTGGAATCAGACAAAGGGCACAATTACTCATTTAGTGGCTTGCAGTGGAACGGGTGGAACCATTTCAGGAACCGCGAGGTATTTAAAAGAGCGAAATAGCCGTATCAAGGTGCTAGGTATTGATGCCTACGGTTCGGTGATCAAAAAATACCATGAAACAGGTAAGTTTGACGAGAATGAGATTCATCCATATCGCATAGAGGGGTTGGGCAAAAACTTGATTCCTTCTGCTACCGACTTTGAGGCAATTGACCAATTTATAAAAGTTACCGATAAAGAGGCCGCATTAAGGGCAAGATCTCTGGCGAGAGAAGAGGGAGTCTTTGCCGGATACACCTCTGGTGCCGCCATTCAAGGGCTTCTGCAGTATAACGAACTTGGTTATTTTGATAAAGACAGTGTGATCGTGGTAATCTTACCCGATCACGGTTCGCGTTACTTGAGTAAAATATACAATGAGCAGTGGATGCAGGATCAAGGTTTTATTGAACAACCTTCAGAAGCAGCTGTTGAAAAAGGCTCAAAAGTCGACTGAGAATACCGTATTGTGACGCGCACAGCATTTAAGTTTTAGTCTTACTTTTGCGTGTATTTCTACACACTTTGATTTTACATTTATGAGAGATTTATTCGATCGAATCATCGAAAATAAAGGTCCCTTAGGTAAGTGGGCCGCACATGCAGAGGGTTATTTTGTTTTTCCGAAACTAGAAGGGCCTATCTCTAATAGAATGAAGTTTCAGGGTCGCGATGTGATCACATGGAGCATCAATGATTACTTGGGTTTAGCCAATCTCGACGAAGTTAAGGCAGTAGATGCGGAGGCTGCTAGCACTTATGGAGCAGCCTACCCAATGGGGGCTCGAATGATGAGTGGCCATACCGATGCCCATGAATTGCTTGAAAATCAATTGGCTGATTTCGTGAATAAGCAGTCGGCTTATTTACTAAACTTCGGTTATCAAGGTATTATGTCTGCCATTGATGCACTGGTGAGCAAAGATGATATCATCGTTTACGACGTAGATTGCCACGCGTGTATCATAGACGGGGTTCGCTTGCACCTAGGTAAGCGATTTACCTTTAAACACAACGATGTCGAAAGTCTAGAAAAAAATCTTGAGCGTGCCACCAAGCTAGCTGAGCAGCAAAACGGAGGTATTTTAGTGATCTCTGAGGGTGTTTTTGGAATGCGTGGCGAGCAAGGAAAGCTTAAGGAAATAGCCGCGCTGAAAAAGAAGTATAATTTCAGATTCTTAGTTGACGATGCGCACGGATTTGGAACGCTTGGCGCAACCGGTGCAGGAGCAGGAGAGGAACAGGGCATTCAAGATGAAATTGACGTATATTTTGCTACGTTCGCCAAGTCTTTGGCAGGAATAGGGGCCTTTTTAGCCGCTGATAAAGAAATTATCGACTACCTAAAATACAATCTGCGCTCTCAAATGTTCGCCAAGTCACTCCCTATGATCTACGTCAAAGGAGTGCTGAAGCGATTAGATATGCTGCGCACACGACCTGAGTTGAAACAAAAGCTATGGGAGAACGTGAATGCGCTTCAAAACGGACTAAAACAGCGCGGATTTGATATCGGAACGACCACGAGTTGTGTAACTCCGGTGTATTTAAACGGTAGTATTCCTGAAGCGATGGCTCTGGTTAAAGACCTTCGAGAAAACCATGGAATTTTCTGCTCAATTGTGGTGTACCCGGTAATTCCAAAAGGGTTGATTCTTTTGAGGATGATCCCAACCGCTACTCACACCTTAGAGGATGTTGAAATCACCCTAAACGCCTTCTCATCTATTCGTGAGCGCCTCGAAAATGGCACCTATAAACGATTATCAGCAGCGGTTTCTGCTGCTATGAATGAGTAGAGAATGACTTTTTATAGGTAACGCGCTTTTGTGTTACCATTGGGTTGAAATCTTTCCACAGTCGCTGAATGGCCAAATTATCTTCGAGTTCTGGGGTTCGGTGGCAGTTGACGATTCCGTATTTTTCGTATTCGTCTTTAAGTGCGGCAAACAACAGGGCGGTTACTCCTTTGTTTTGATACTCAGGATGCACACCAATCAAGTAAAGAATGGCGGTTTTTGCACGTTTTTTCGCCCGCAATAGATGAATGATCCCCCAAGGAAACAACTTACCATTTGCACGTTGCAGTGCCTCTGCGAATGAAGGCATTGTAATGGCGAAGGCAACCATCTTTTGGTCTTTGTCAAACACGAATTTGATGAATTCAGGGTTGATAAACGACAGGTATTTTTTCTTGAAATAGGTCTTTTGCCGCTCACTAATGGGGACGAAAGAAGACAGACTCGCATAGGTCTCGTTGAAAAGATCGAACATTTGGTCGGCAACGGCCAGCACCTCGCTAGTTTTGCGGTAATGTTGGGTCACTAATTGATACCGGCGGCTAATGAGGTTAATCGACTTTTCAAAAAACTTTGGATCGGCATTCTGAAGTAGAAACTCGCTTTCCAAATACTTTTTCTCAACGTGCATACCATAGGCTTCGTAGTGATTCGGATAGTAGTCGAAATTATACCACGAAATCATAGTGCTCAGTCTTTCAAAACCTTCAGTTAAAACGCCGACTTTGTCCATGTTGGAGAATCCAACAGGGCCTTCTATGAAGGCCAACTGTTTCTCTTTAGCAATTTGACTGACTTGGTCTAATAAGGCAGCCGAAACGCTGTAGTCATCGATAAAATCGAACCAACCAAAACGCATCTTCGGTAGGCCTTGCTTTTCAATTTCAGTGAAATTGCGGATAGCCGCTATACGTCCGACTATTTCGCCATTGATCTTGGCTACGAAAAAACGCGCCTCGGCATGTTCGAAGACCGGATTGATCGAAGGGTCGAAGAAATCTATTTCGTCAGATATAATAGGAGGAACCCAATACTTGTTACCTTTATAGAGTTTAAAAGGAAATCGAACAAAGTCTATAAGGTCACTCTTAGAGTGCAATTCTACAATAGAAATCATGGTTCTAAAGTACTTCAAAATTCAGGACTGTTTCGGTTAATTGCTCAATATGATTTTACAGTTAGCTCAATTTTTTAAGGCGCAAAAGAAGCATTTCTGGGTGATTGGTGGTTTTCTGGGC
>JAURPW010000007.1:0-3905 GCA_030836435.1 Flavobacteriaceae bacterium | reverse complement strand
GATAGCAGTATAGCGTTTCGCTTCATCATCAATCTAAAATTTGGCTAAAAATAGTTATAAACTAATTGTCTGCATCAGCAAGGCGCATAAATAAGCACCTACGGTTCCCACGACATAGCCCAAGACTGCCAAAAGAATGCCTACCGAAGCCAAGGCTGGATGAAATTCAGCAGCGATTATGGGTGCGGAGGCGGCCCCTCCTACATTGGCCTGGCTGCTAACGGCCAGAAAGAATAAGGGAGCTTTGATGAGTTTGGCCACTAGAATAAGTAGCAGCGCGTGAAAACTAATCCAGATGAGTCCAATAGCAAAAAGCTCAGGATGATTAATGGCCTCTAGTAGGTTCATTTGCATGCCAATGGTGGCCACCAATATATAGATGAACACACTTCCCATTTTACTCGCTCCGATGCCTTCGTAGCGTTTAAGTCGGGTAAACGATGCCCCAATTCCAATGAGTGTTGCGACCACCACCATCCACAAAAACTCTGAGGTTAATGAGGTCAGCAGGTGCCCTGGATCGCTAAGCGACGGAATCAAGTTTACCAATAACTTTACGATCTGTGGGGCTGAAACATGCGCAATACCCACCCCTCCAAAGGCAATGGCAAAAAGGGCGATAAGATCAGGCTGAGTGGTTAGCCTAGCGGTCTGTGCTTGATAGTGCTCTACATTTTTTTGAAGGGTTTCTATAGCCGTGGTGTCGGCCTTTAACCACCGATCGATGCTCTTTTTCTTAGAGGTACTGATCATGAGAATAGCCAACCACAAGTTAGCGACGAGTATATCTACCAATACCATCGCACCGTACAGACTTCTGTCGTATTCAAAGACCTCTAACATGGTTGCTTGGTTGGCTCCGCCTCCGATCCAACTTCCGGCAATAGTGGCCAATCCTTTCCACAACTCTTGAGCTCCCTGTAATTCTAAGATCGAAGGTTCAAAAAGAGAGACGATAAAGAGCGCGATCGGTCCGCCTAAAACAATACCAATAGTAGCGGTGAAGAAAAGAATTAGGGCCTTTGATCCCAGACCAATGATCGCCTTGAGGTCAATGCTTAAGGTCATTAAAATAAGGGCTGCGGGTAGAAGAAATCGACTGGCTATAGTGTAAAGCTTGGACTCAGACGGATCGATGATGTTGCTACTCACCAACAAAGACGGAACAACATAGCAAAGCAGTACCACCGGAACAATGCCATAGAATCGCTTAAAGAGAGGCAATTCTTTGGTGTAGAAGAGCAGACCGAGCACAAGAGCCAGTACTCCTAAAATGGAGGCATCGTTGGCAAGCATTACGTTAGATGTTTAGCCAATAGGTCAGCTTTAAATTGATCGAGCGTCCTCTGGGCCCCCAGGTAGTGGTAAAGTAATTGTCGTTATACACCAAAAACAGATCAGAAAGAGGGGCAAAGCGCCATTGGAGCCTAGAGTTTATTCCCAGGTTGTCGCGCTGGTTGCTGTACTGAATAAGCGTAGACCAGAAAACAGAACGATTTAAGGTGTATTCAATGCGAGGGCTCAGCAAGAGAATATTGGCCATTCCGTAATCTTCAGGAAGAGCGATGTGGTCGAAGTTAGTGTTAAACCCTAAATTGACTTTGGGCTGTATGCGCAGGGTCATGCGGTGCTCGAACGAATAGCGGTTTCCGTTGAAGAATTCTCCTAGGTCAAGCTGGGTGTTGAACGAAAATAACTCTTGCGGATTTGATTGGTATTGAAAACGCACAGATTCATAGGTGTAATCGGTGCCGGCCTCTAATGCTCTTGCTTCGTCTTTACGAGAGGGATTAAACTCATCAGTTAGATAGGTATAGCGCTGATTAAATGAAAATTCAATCTGAGACAAATTTTTGAGACGTCCTTCGTAACCGTAGTTTCTGAAGATGTCTGTTTGCTGGTAATCTCTACTGATCACGTGGGTGTAGCTCTGAAACGAGTCAAAGGTGTGGGCGATGAAGGGTCCTTTTTTTGGCCATATAGCGTATCCGAGTCTAGCGGCTGTTCTAAAAATATCGTTTCTAGGAATAAACCCTAGGTCAGACACGAACTCGGTATCTATGTAGGTCAAATCTACAAACCCATTCCATGTGCGCGTATTGTAACGCAAGGTGGCTCCTAAAGAAGCGTTGCCTTGGCTGTCATCGGGAGAGAATGACTTGTGGGCATAGAATTTACCCGTGTAGGTATTATCTGAAGAAGCTAAGTTATAGTCTAGACCTAGAACGCGATTGTACTTTAGGGGTCCGTTTTCTCCAAGGGTGGCAGCATCTTCATTGTGCTGCCGGTTAATAAAGAAGGCGCCAAAGTTTGAACGAGAAAAGACCTTTTGCTGAAAAGCCAACATACTGTGATTGGTGGCTGGAATACCATTCTCTAAGTCAGCTTCTGTTTGGATATTGAGCACGCCCAGTCTGAACGCATCGCCAATTTTCCCTGAAAGTCTGGCTCCGGCTATGATCGGATTTTCTATGGTGTTGCCCTCTTTGTCTTCTGCTATACCTATACGTCGTGAAAAGAACGGATTGGCATTTCTTCCACTCCCAAATCCGCCGAATAGGTCATTGTTGTCTAGAAAGAACTGCCTGCGCTCGGGTAGCGAAATCTCAAAACGGGTGAGGTTGGTGATGAAATTATCTACCTCTACCTGAGAAAAGTCAGGATTAAGGGTCAGATCTAGGTTCATGCCCTTTCCGATAGGTACCTTAAAGTCAGCGCCTATGGTATTGAAGCTGCTGAGGTCTGTGGCGTTTTCAAAATCTTTGCTCATTCCGCCTGCTAAAAACGGAATTACGGCTATTGAGGTGCTTGAGTCTCCAAGGGGGCGTTCAAATTCCAAAATGCCCGTGAAGGCTAGGTTGGCAATCATTTGATTTTGAGGCACGCTTGACCAAATAGTGCGCTCGTTGGTTTGAGTGTCAAAGCGGTAGCAGTTAATGCTCCAGTAGGTGCCTCCGTCTTGAAACTTGAGTGAATTCATAGGGATGGCGAATTCGGCACTGTAGTATCCGTCTGCTATATGGGCCTCGCCCCACCACTTCACGTCCCATGAAGTGCTGAAGTCTCTCGAGTCTGATCCGCCATTGGCAATCAGTCCTTCACGCATGACACCAAACGGATTAATCCCGAATAGAAAGGCGTTTACTCCATCGTTAAAGGTGTCTATCGAGATGCTGATATTGTCGCTTCCTGTAGCTCGGTAGTCGCGCTGTAATGAGTTGGTTACGAATTCGTTAGACTGGGTCTGCATCACCAACCCCACGTACAGAAAGTCGTTGTTGTATAAGATTCTAAATTCAGTGTCTTGGGTGGCCGGAAGGGTGTCGGTCGGAAAGTTTTGAACGAAATTGCTCTGAACAGGCGCTTTTTGCCACTGAGGTTCAAGCAATTTTCCGTCAATTTCAAAGGCCTCCTCGCTAAATAGCGCTTGGATTTTTTTTCGGTCTTGAGCGTGCGCCGTT
The DNA here is from genome assembly GCA_030836435.1 of Flavobacteriaceae bacterium. GTDB lineage: Bacteria > Bacteroidota > Bacteroidia > Flavobacteriales > Flavobacteriaceae > UBA3478. The sequence continues at coordinate 444 of JAURPW010000007.1, read as the reverse complement.
TTGATTGAAAAAACGACGGCCAAGGTTATAAATAAAAGCTTTCTCATAGACGACAAACTTCAAAAATAACAGATTTGAGTTTCGGAGATGTTAAAATTTGAAATTCATCTAAACTTAATGAAGTGATTGCGGTCATTCAATGGTGCATCTTCTATATTTACTCCAAAATCGTAATCGTTATGTTGGCCTTAATCTCTGTTACACTGTGTAGCTTATTTTTCGGTGATTCTTTTGCCTCAACGGCCTCGAACCGTTCAACTTCATCCGCTATATCCTATGAGTACAGTACGTCGCTGTGGGGTCAAACGGGCCATCGAGTCGTGGGACTAATTGCTGAGCAGCACTTAAGTAAACGCTCACGTAAAGCAATCAAATCGCTGCTTGAAGGGCATAGTTTAGCTTATGCCTCTACCATCGCCGACGAGATTAAGTCAGACAAGGCCT
>JAURPW010000069.1:0-3842 GCA_030836435.1 Flavobacteriaceae bacterium | reverse complement strand
TCGGGTATTTTTTACGGACGCTACATCTCTTCAAAGATCTTTATTGCTGTAGAGGGCCAGATTTCTGAGGAGCAGCGCGTAAACCATCCGTCAATCATCAAGATTTTGGCCATTGTATTTGTACCGATAGTGCTCATCGTCTTGGCTGCCCTTGCCAAGCTTGAAGTTTGGCCAATGGCTGAAGGCCTTAAAAGGGTGATAGCGTTTATCGGACATCCGTTTGCTGCGCTCATTTTGGCCAATATACTCGCCTGGATTTTTCTTGGGCTTAGAGAAAATTACAGTAAGCAAAGCCTGCTCAAGGTGGCCACCAAGTCAATGGAACCCGCAGGAACCATCATCTTACTGACCGGAGCCGGAGGGGTGCTCAAGCAATTGCTAATCGATTCTTCGATCGGCCTCGAAATTGCAGAGGGTTTTGCGCGAGCCGACCTCTCCATCTTTGTGGTCGCCTTTAGTGTGGCCGCACTTGTTCGTGTGCTTCAGGGTTCTTCAACAGTGGCTATGATAACGGCAGCTTCTATTGTGGCTCCACTAGCTGCCGACGGGGGTTATTCTTCATTCGTTCTCGCCCTGATCACAGTGGCTATCGCCTCTGGAGCCTCTGTTTTCTCTCACGTCAATGACTCGGGTTTTTGGCTGGTGAGTCAGTATTTGAAACTCAACGAACGCCAAACCTATCGTTCATGGACCATGTTGACCACCGTTCTAGGACTCACTGGGCTCGCAGTAGTGCTTTTGCTCAGTTTGCTAGCTGGTTAGTTTAACCTTTTTATTCGCACATTTTTTTAATTCGCTGATTTTGCGTACATTAACCTTTACCAAATTATTTTTAGCATAAACAAAGTGCATATTGAAGGCCACGCCCTTCCTTAAGTGAAGTACTTTGTTTATGCTTTTTTATTCTACTTTTAAAAGAAAGATTATGGCCCAGACACGAAGAGATTGGTTGCGCTCATCATTGGGTATGGGTGGTTTATTAATAGCTCCTTCTGCGTTATTAACTTCATTCGAAAAAGAACGTTTTAACCCTAGAAGTCTTGACCCGATTGTAAGACTTAGCTCAAATGAAAATCCATATGGCCCTTCTAAAGTGGTTCAGGATGCTATTATAAAGGCCTTTGATCACGCATGTAGGTATCCCTATGAATACAGTGATCAGTTAGCTCTTAAACTTGCAAAAAAACACGGGGTGGGTGCTGAGAGTATAATTATAACTGGTGGATCAACCGAGGGATTGAAACTGACTGGACTAACATTCGCAAATAATGGAGGTGAAATCATATCTGCGGCTCCAACTTTTTTAGCTATGATGGACTATGCAAAGCAGTGGGGTGCTTCTGTAAATTGGGTCGACGTAGATGAATCTAAAGGTTACAACTTAAGTGAAATTGAGAAACGCATAGGAGTTAATACTAAACTTATTTTCCTCTGTAACCCAAATAACCCAACGGGCACACTGATCGAGAAAAATGCACTATTAGATTTTTGCTCAACAGCTAGTCAAAAGGCTATAGTTTTCAGTGACGAAGCCTACTACGATTATATCGAGGATCCCGATTACCCTTCAATGGATGCTCTTGTGCGAAAAGGTGAGAATGTAATTGTTTCTAAAACTTTTTCAAAAGTGTACGGATTGGCAGGTACGCGAATTGGCTATCTCATTGCTAAGCCATCAATTGCCGCTATGATTCGAAAGAATTTAGTAGCTATGAGTAACGTCTTGGCTATCGCAGCAGCAGATGCAGCGCTGGAAGATCATGACTTTTACCACTTTTCTTTGCAGAAAACAAAGGAGTCTAAAAAGCGCATCTACGATTTATTAAATCATTTAGATCTGCCTTATGTGCCTTCAAGTACCAACTTTGTATTCTTCGAAAGTAAACGTGATATACGCGAACTTGGACCTGAGTTATTAAAAGAGGGTGTTCGGATAGGAAGGCCTTTTCCTCCATTTTACGATTGGTGCCGCATTAGTACCGGTACAGATGAAGAGATAGACCGCTTTGTAAATGCAATGCTTAAAAGTTACAGTGCATAGCACTTAATTTGTTCAAACTGAATATTTTGTACTTTTGAACCGATGAAGACGATGCTGTCTAAGCTTTTCGCGTTGGTTATGGGCCTTTTGGTATTGGCCTCAACCGTGTCGTGGACGGTCGAAAAGCATCTCTGTATGGGGCACGTGGTCAGTGTTGCCTTTTTCGCTGAAGCCGAGGGCTGCGGAATGGCCATGGGCAACGAAAACCACTGCTGTGCAGACGAACGCTTTACCCTAACGGGGCAAGAAGACCTTAAATCATCGGTTTTTGAATACGCTTTTGATCAGGCTCCTGCTGTGTTTATCGAATCAGCAGGCTTCGATTTCAAACCCTTTTCACCTCAAGCCCTTGAGGTAATTGCCCTTTGGACCTACCATCCGCCCCCCATTTTTGAAGACCTTCAGCTGCTTCAGCAGGTTTTTCTCATTTGATTTAATAGCGCGCCTAAAGCGTCAAGGGGCAAGGCCTTTTTGATGCCTATTCTTGTTGTTTGTGCCTATTAAATCAATCTGCTATGCTGAATAAAAGCATCAAATTCTTTCTTGATCACAAAATATTCGCCTACCTACTGCTGGCCATTTTGCTGCTTTGGGGTCTGCGGTCGCTTCCGCTGATCTCTGAGTCGAATTGGGTAGGCAGTGACCCGGTGGCTATTGACGCCATTCCTGATATTGGTGAGAACCAACAAATCGTGTTTACCAAGTGGCCAGGTCGATCGCCACGCGATATTGAGGATCAAATTACCTATCCGCTTACCTCTGCACTGCTGGGTATACCTGGGGTAAAGACCATTCGCAGTTCGTCTATGTTCGGCTTCTCAAGCATCTACGTCATCTTCGAAGAAGACGTTGATTTCTATTGGAGTCGCAGCCGAATCTTAGAAAAGCTCAATTCGCTATCTGATAATTTGCTTCCAACGGGGGTTGCTCCGGCTCTCGGACCCGATGCCACCGCACTAGGTCAACTATTCTGGTATACCATCGAGGGTCGTGATCCTCAAGGAAAGCCCACCGGCGGATGGAGTCTAGGCGAACTTCGCAGCATTCAAGACTACTACGTAAAATACGCTCTGTCGTCTGCCTCTGGGGTCTCAGAAGTGGCCTCTATTGGGGGGTTTGTTCAAGAATACCAGATCGATGTAGACCCCGAGGCCCTTAAAGTTTATAATGTGACGCTTTCAGAGGTGGCCAAGGCGGTACAGCAAAGCAATCGCGATGTGGGCGCTCAAACCCTTGAAATCAATAGCGTCGAGTACTTGGTTCGAGGGCTCGGTCATGTGCAGTCGCTTGAAGATTTAGAAAATGCGGTACTGCGCAGTGAGCAATTTAAATCGATTCGAGTGAGCGATGTGGCTAAGGTCTCATTAGGTGCTGCCGAGAGAAGGGGAATTCTAGATAAAGAGGGGGCCGAAGTGGTCGGCGGAGTAGTCGTCGCACGCTACGGAGCCAACCCGCTGCAAGTGATAGGCGCGGTGAAAGACAAGCTCAACGAGCTGAGTGTGGGCCTACCCACTAAGACCCTTGCAGACGGAACGGTTTCAAAGCTTACCGTGGTTCCGTTTTACGACCGAAGTGGTTTGATCTACGAAACCCTAGACACCCTAAGTCTGGCCCTTATTTTAGAAGTGCTCATCACCATCTTGATCGTGGTGGTAATGGTCTATAACCTCAGGGCCTCCATGCTGATTTCAGGGCTACTTCCGGTAGCTATTTTACTGGTCTTTATCGCCATGAAGCTCTTTGGGGTAGACGCCAATATTGTGGCCCTATCGGGAATCGCTATAGCTATTGGAACCATGGT
>JAURPW010000068.1:0-5854 GCA_030836435.1 Flavobacteriaceae bacterium | reverse complement strand
TCGGCCTCGGGGTGGTGGCCCGAGCTCAGCAAGAGCTGTGCGGCTCCAAAGGCGGTCTGCGTTGCCATTTTTAGGGCCGTTTCAGATTCAAATCCCATTTCAACCCCTCCTTGTGTGCTTGCGCGGATCAATCGCAACCAGAAGGCGATTCCGCTGGCACACAACACGGTTGCCGCCTGCATCTGCTCTTCGTCTATCAGCAGGGTTTGCCCTACGCAATCAAACAGTTCTTTGACCGTCTCGATATGAGGCAGTCCTGAGGCATTTGCGCTCAGGGTGGTCATCGAGGCCTTGACCGAAATGGCGGTATTCGGCATGGCTCGGAGCAGGGGCTGCTGGTTTCCTAAAAGCGACTCCAAACGATCTAGCCCATATCCGGCGGCCGTAGAAACGACGACTTGATCAGCTGTTATTGCCTCTTTAATCTCTGAAAGTACGGACTGCAAATGGCGTGGCTGCACCGCTATGATGACGATATGGGCGTCTGTAACGGCCGAAGCATTAGCCGAAAATACCTTCACATTTGGGCGTTCGGCCCATGCGGCCAAGGCCGGCAGTTTTCGCCTTGAAAGGTGCAACTGGTATCCGTTTTGGTGCAGCCCTTCGGCTATGCTTAGGCCTAGGTTTCCGGCTCCGATAATGGCTATAGTCTTCATTAGTACAGGTTGGCTTTAAGCTGAAGTGCGGTAGATTGCTCAAAACCGAACATCAAATTCATATTCTCTACCGCTTGGCCTGAGGCCCCCTTGATAAGGTTATCAATCGCGGCTGTTAGCAGCAGCATATCTTCATGCTGATGCAGGTGTATCTGACAATTATTCGTGCCTACAACCGACTTTAATTGCAGCGGATCTGGGCTGAGGTGCGTAAAAACCGCATCCTTGTAAAAGTCGGCATATAGCGCCTTTGCTTCGGCTAGGGTTCCGTTGAAATGTGTATAGGCTGTGGCGAAAATGCCTCTAGTAAAGGCGCCGCGCTGGGGTAAAAAGTAGAGCTTAGGCTGGGCCTTAGGTTTGCGAGTGAGCTGCTCGGCAATCTCCGCTAGATGTTGATGCACAAAAGGCTTATACCACGAAAGATTATTAACTCTATAACTAAAATGTGAGGTAGGTGACAGTGCGGTACCCGCCCCGGTGCTGCCGGTGGTTGCGTTTATGTGCACCTCATTGCTTTCGTTCAGCAGCCCGCCGTGATAGAGTGGGGCGAGCGCCAAAGTGATGGCGGTGGCGAAACAACCGGGGTTTGCAATGTTTTCGGCCTTTTTTATCGCCGCCGCGTTGAGCTCGGGAAGTCCAAACACAAAGTTTCGACCGTCGTGCGTGGCTGAGTTCATGTGCCTGAATGAATTACTGAGGTCGATGATTCGGGCGTGGCCAATCGTTGAGCGGTGCTTGCTTAGAAAGTCGGCCGATTCGCCATGCGGCAGGCACAAGAACCAGACATCGGCCCCTTGCGGCAATGCTTCGCTGAACACCAAATCGGTTTGTCCCAAAAGATCGGGGTGAACGGCCGAAACCATTCGCCCACTGTTGGTGCGGCTGTAGACGCATTCAAGCTGAACTTCTGGATGTCTGACCAGCAAGCGCAACAGTTCGGCTCCGGTATAGCCCGAAGCACCTATAATAGCTACTTTAATCATCTCTTTTCACGTTTTGAGCCAGTTTGATCCCCATGCCGTAGAGCTTGATGAATCCTTTGGCGTCGTTAGCATCCCAGGCGGCATTGGTCTCTCCGTAGGTGGCCACCTTTGACTGCATTAGATCGTAAGGTGAATCGATGCCTAAGAGCTCGAAGCGGTACGGATGCAGCTTCACATAAACGGTTCCGCTCACCTGTTTTTGGCTGTCAACCAGGTAAGCCTCTATATTGCGCATGGCCGGATCTAGCAATTGCCCCTCGTGCAACAACATGCCGTACCACTGAGCGAGCTGTTGCTTGTGAAACTGCTGCCACTTGGTGAGTGTATGTTTCTCTAAAAGCTCATGGGCTTTCAGAATGATAAGCGCAGAAGGAGCCTCGAATCCCACTCTACCCTTGATACCCAAGATGGTATCTCCAACGTGTATGTCTCGGCCAATGGCAAATGCGGCGGCAATCTTTTCGAGCTTTTTAATCAGCGACACCGCCTTATCGGCTGCGCCGTTAAGCGCAACCAGTTCTCCCTTTTCAAAGCTTAGGCTGATCGATTCGCTGTCAGAGCGGCTCAGTTGAGAAACATAGGCCTCCTCGGGCAGCCCCTTTGAAGAGGTGAGCGTCTCGGCTCCGCCCACGGAGGTTCCCCAAAGCCCTTTGTTGATCGAATATTTCGCCTTTTCCCATGAATAGGCGTATCCGTGATCCTTTAAATAGGCAATCTCCTCTTCTCTCGAGAGCTTTTGATCGCGGATAGGGGTGATGATTTCTAGCTCAGGAGCCAAGACCTGAAACATCAGATCGAAACGCACCTGATCGTTTCCGGCGCCGGTTGATCCGTGAACAATGGCAGAGGCCGAAACAGCCTTAGCATAGTTCACCAGTTCAAGGGCTTGCGTGGCCCGCTCTGCGCTAACCGAAAGCGGATAGGTGTTGTTTCTTAGCACGTTTCCGTAGATCAAGTACCTCAGCACATCATCGTAAAGCACCTGTTGCGCGTCTATACACAGGTACTTGTCTACTCCAAAGGCGAGGGCCTTTTGTTCAATATCGGCCACCTCTTCTGCAGAAAATCCCCCGGTATTCACCGTGACGGCATGTACCTCGTTTTCAGGATCTGAAGCCATTAAGTGCGCACAGTAAGAGGTGTCTAGGCCTCCGCTGTAGGCAATAACTACAATTTTATTCTTCTTCATTCTCAGGAGATTTTAAGTGTTTGTCGTAAAGCATTCCGGTGCACAGGCACATCTTACGAGAGGTTCGAGTGAGCACATCGTAATTCAGGCAGGTTTGACATCCGTCCCAAAACTTAGGGTCAGAGGTGAGTTCACTGAAAGTCACGGGCTTGTAACCCAGCTGGTAGTTGATCTTCATAACGGCAGACCCAGTGGTGATTCCAAAAATCTTGGCCTCCGGATATTTCAGTATAGAAAGCTCGAGTACCTTCTTCTTGATGGCTTTGGCCAGCCCCAGACCCCTAAAGTCTTCATGAACAATTAAGCCAGAGTGTGCCACAAAGTCTTTGTCTCCCCATCGTTCGATGTAACAGAATCCGGCAAATCGTAAGCCCTCGAGGGCAATTACGGCATTCCCATTAGTCATTCGAGTGCAAATGTACTCAGGGGTGCGGCGGGCAATTCCGGTTCCGCGCTTTTGAGCGGCGTCTTGTATAGTGTCGCAGATTTCTTGCGCATAACGGTGATGCGACTCGTCTGCAAAGCAGATTTCCATGATAGCTATTAGCTAAAAAATTAAAACTTGGTTGAAAAGACTCTTAGAGAAGACGGAACTGGACTCACCTAATTCCAATAACAGCATACACCCTTACGGGCGGCGACGGAAACGTCGAATCGGAAGCGATAAATGCTGTAGTGCGTTCATTGAGGGTGTAAAACTACTCTTTTCGGCGAGCCAACCAAATGATTGTTACAGATTTAACAAAATCTGCTATTTAAAAAAGATGCTGACCTTACTTCTGGTGTAGTAGACAAACTAGCATTGTAACATTTTAGTGCTCAAGAATTAGAATGCTGGTAACTTCCACCCGTTGTGGTATATGGCCCTACTAAGAAGATTGGATTTCTCTTCTTCAAAGGCGCCTTTGGCGTCGTTCCAGTAGATTCTATTACCCGTTTTATAGGCTACATTGCCCATATGTGAAACTCTTGCTGCATCATAGCCGACTTGGATAGGGGCGTTTAAACTAGAAGAATTTCTGCTCTTCATAGCATCGGTAAAATTTTTGGTGTGAAGATCTAATCCGCTCACTCCTCCCGAATCATATTTAGCTGCTTCCATTTTTGGAATGCCGTCTTGACCCCACCCCTGAAATTCATTTTCGGGCATGACCTCCCATCCATTGCGATCTAATACCAAGGTGCCGTTGTTGCCAATAAAGGCAATACCGTGATCTCTTCTATAATTACCCCCATCTATTCCTGTTGCGTGCTCCCAAAGGATAGAAAAACCATCGAATTCATATACGGTCTGAAGGGTGTCTGGAGTCTCTGAGGCATCATTAGGGTAAGCAAATTTTCCGCCAAGTGCCATGACTGATTTAGGCGTGCTGGCTTTCATTCCATAAAGTGCATAATCAATAAGGTGAACCCCCCAGTCTGTCATAAGACCGCCAGCATATTCCCAAAACCATCTGAAATTAAAATGAAATCTATTAGCATTGAATGGCCTTTCGGGTGCAGGGCCCAACCACATGTTATAATCTACCCCTTGTGGAACCGCCGAATTGGGCATTGGGGCAACCGGCTTCATCCAACCTTGATAAGCCCAGGCTTTTACCAGTCTAATTTCTCCCAAAGCTCCAGAGTGTACAAAGTCTATGGCGTCGACAAAGTGCGGCTGACTTCGCTGCCATTGTCCAATCTGTACCATGCGATCGCTGGCCATAACCTTACTCAACATAATGTCAGCCTCTTGAATTGAGTTGGCAATGGGTTTTTCGCAATAAACATCTTTATTAGCTTGTAATGCGTCTGTCAACTGCAAACAATGCCAGTGATCTGGAGTTCCAATAATTACAGCGTCTATGTCTTTATCTTCTAACAAAACCCTGTAATCGCGATACCATTTTGGTTTTTTAATCCCCGCCTTTTCTAGATCCTGAGTACGTTGTCGCAATACGCTTTCGTCTACATCACAAAGTGCAATTACGTTAACGTCACTCTGCTTTAAGAACGAGGTGAGATCGGAAAACCCCATGCCCTTACAGCCTATTAATCCTATGTTAATCGTATCGTTTGGGCCCACTTTATACCTCATTGACCTCAGTATCTCCATTGGGAAAGCAAGAGAGCTGGTAGCGAGTGCTAACCCGGCAGCTCCATTTTTTATAAATCGTCTGCGATTGTGCATAGGCTAGTGTTTATACCCGTTTAAGTTACAGACTTTTGGCTTGTAGTATTTCTTTGCCTTATCGGTTATCTCTTTAAACTTTGAAAACCCTTTAAAGTTTTGAGCTTTTGAAATACTGCGCTAACGCGCAGTTCGTTTTTTTTGTCTTAGTACAATCACCGGATTAGCACCACATACTGTGGCGCTGAGCCGGATCGCTCCAATCCTGAAAATACTGCGCAAACACCCGCGCTAACGCGCAGTTCGTGTTTTTTGTTTTAGTACGCTTAGATAAGCGAGCTTACCACGCGTATAAAACAAAAAACACGGCCCCTTTTGGGTGCCGTGTTTGCTTGTGCTTTAATGTGGAGAATACCGGATTCGAACCGGTGACCTCTTGCCTGCCAGGCAAGCGCTCTAGCCAACTGAGCTAATCCCCCAAAGAGGGCGCAAGATAGTAAAAAGGTTAATAAACCAAGGCATTCAAATTCGCTTACAAGTCTATTTTAAGGTTCGGTATTACAAGATACTAGACTGCGATTGGTAGGGAGCATTAAGTAAAAACATAATTTTAAAGATTGCGAAAGCAGGTAAAAAATGGTGGCAACTTGCCTATGTCAAATTTTAATATTCATCTATTAAGTTGAATCTATGATCCGAAAGGCTTTAACAGACGATCTGTCTGACATCATCCAAATCACTCAAGCCTGTGCGCGACACATGATTGGGCACGGTATTTTTCAGTGGAACGAGCAGTATCCATCTCTGGCGGCCTTTGAAAAAGATCTAGAGAACGACGAGCTTTACGTGATTGAGGAAAAGGGCGAGGTCAAAGGAGCCATTGTCATCTCAACGCGCATGGATGACATCTATG
>JAURPW010000067.1:0-4990 GCA_030836435.1 Flavobacteriaceae bacterium | reverse complement strand
TCTTGCTGCATGCTGTCTCTGTATCTTAGTGTAACGGTTTGATCTTCAATCGTTTGATGGTCTACAGTGATGCAAAAGGGCGTTCCGATTGCATCTTGTCTGCGGTACCTGCGCCCCACGGCATCTTTTTCGTCGTAAATCACATTAAACTCGTATTTCAAAGCGTCTACGATTTCTTTTGAAATTTCAGGAAGCCCGTCTTTCTTGACAAGCGGAAGAATAGCGGCCTTGTACGGAGCTAGCACAGAGGGAATGCGCATAACGGTGCGCGATCCGTTTTCAAGCTCTTCTTCTTGAAGTGAAGCAGAGAAAACCGCCAAAAACATGCGGTCTAGACCTATAGAAGTCTCGATCACATAAGGGGTGTACGACTTTTCTTGATCGGCATCGTAATACTGCATCTTCTTTCCAGAGAAAGACTCGTGCCTACCTAAATCAAAATCGGTTCGAGAGTGTATTCCTTCGAGCTCTTTAAACCCGAATGGAAACTTGAATTCTATATCTGCGGCCGCATCGGCATAGTGGGCCAATTTCTCATGGTCGTGAAAGCGGTAATTATCTTGACCTAACCCTAGTGAGAGGTGCCATTTTAATCGGGCTTCTTTCCAGTGGGCATACCAGGTCTTTTGGGTGCCTGGAGGAATAAAGAATTGCATCTCCATTTGCTCAAACTCGCGCATTCTGAAGATAAATTGACGCGCTACGATTTCATTTCTAAAGGCCTTACCTGTTTGAGCGATTCCGAACGGAATCTTCATTCTTCCGGTCTTCTGCACATTGAGAAAGTTCACGAAAATTCCCTGGGCTGTTTCGGGTCTTAGGTAAAGCTCCATGGCGCTCTCTGCAGAGGCCCCCAAGCGCGTGCCAAACATCAGATTGAACTGCTTGACCTCGGTCCAATTCTTGGATCCTGAAACGGGGCAGACAATCTCGAGCTCTTCAATTAAAGCCTTTACATCTGCCAGGTCTTCAGCCTCCAGAGACCTAGCCATGCGCTTTAGTATAGTTTCGCTGCGCTCTTTTACCTCAAGCACCCGAGGATTGGTCGACATAAACTGCTCTTTGTCGAAGGCCTCTCCAAATCGCTTTTCGGCCTTTTGAACCTCTTTGTCAATTTTAGCCTCGAGTTTGGCCACATAGTCTTCGATGAGCACGTCTGCCCTGTAGCGTTTTTTTGAGTCTTTATTGTCAATCAACGGATCGTTAAAGGCATCTACGTGGCCCGAAGCTTTCCAAGTGGTCGGATGCATCAAAATAGCCGCATCTAACCCCACAATGTTTTCGTTGAGTCGCACCATGGCCTCCCACCAGTACTGTCTGATATTATTCTTGAGCAGAACACCCAGCTGTGCGTAATCGTAAACTGCACTTAGCCCATCATAAATTTCACTTGAGGGAAAAATAAATCCGTATTCTTTAGCGTGAGAAATCACATTCTTAAAGAGGTCTTCAGCTGCCATGGAGTAACTTAATTTGAGGCAAAAATAGAATAATCACTTAGACTCGCAGGAGAATCGAGGCCAGAATTCAGCAGACTGCAGCCTTTCGGCGGTCAAATCGCCCACATTTGCGCTGATGAGCCTATTAGATCTGTATTTTCCAAAGCACTGCTTGGTGTGTCGACGTGCGAGGGCCGAAAAAGCAACCGTTCTATGCGTCAGTTGCGCGGCAAACCTGCCCACCCAGAGCTATGGTCGCGACAGTCTCAACCAGATGCTCGAACAGGCCCAATTGAACAAGGAGGTGTGTCATGCTTATGCTCCGTTTTTGAATGCAGGAGAAAACGGCGGATTAATCAAGGTGCTCTATCAGCTCAAATACGCCAAACGCGCCTTTTTAGCCCGAGACCTCGTAGCCCTGGCTTCGCCAGGGCTACACCCTTTTTTTGAGCAGCATCAATTTGACGTGCTGGCTCCGGTGCCCATGCATTTCACCAAAATGATGCAACGCGGCTTCAATCAGGCGGCATTACTCGCCCGCGAGATCGGTAAGCGGTACGCTGTAGCCGTTGACCCAAAGCTACTAAGTCAGCTGAGTAGAAAAAAATCCCAGGCTTCGAAAACCAGATCTGAGCGGCACCAACTAGATGCGCATCTCTTCAAGGCCAATGCCGTTAGGGCTCGACGCTATCGGCATGTGCTGCTCATTGACGATGTCTTTACCACGGGGTCAACCTTGGGCGCCTGTTTCGAAGCACTAAAAAAACAAGGCGTGTTCGAGATTAGCTACCTCACCCTCTTTTACACCCCATTAGAATATGCGGTTGAGCGCCCACTTGAGCTATAAAGTTTGTTTCTTTGTCTTTGTGAAAACAGTCTGCAGATCTAAGCAACGGGCGGCGAGAATCTACCCTCTTTTAATCGCATCTTGCATAGTGCTTGTGCTCTCTGCTTGTGCTAAGAGAGGTACCCCAAGTGGGGGAGAAAAAGACACCAGCCCCCCAGTCATTGTCAAGGCTGACCCCCCCTTAGGAAGCACCAATTTCAAGGGAGAACGCATTCGAATTTACTTCGATGAGTACATCAAATTCAAGGGAGTTGAAGAGCAGTTCTTGGTGTCTCCACCCATGAAGACTCCGCCGGTTCTAAGCCCGCAGCTTAGCCCAAGCAAGTACCTTGAAATTGAGCTCAAAGACACTCTCTTACCCAATACGACCTACAGTTTTTACTTCGGAAACTCGGTGGTAGACAACAACGAAGAAAACCCCTATCCGTACCTGAACTACGTCATGGCTACTGGAGATCGCATCGATTCGTTGAACCTCAAAGGAATGGTCAAAGACGCCCAACTCAGAAAGGCCGAGCCGTTTATAAATGTGGTGCTTTACCCGAATGACAGCACCTACAACGACTCTATCATTTACAATAGCACCCCGCGGTATTTGACGAGCACCCTTGACAGCCTGCCCACCTTCGAATTGAATTTTTTGAGTAAAGGGTCGTATTACCTCTATGCCCTAAAAGACGAAAACAAAAACAACAAATACGACCCTTACCTAGACAAGCTGGCCTTCTTAAAAAAGCCCATTACCCTGCCTACAGACAGTCTTTATCTGCTCGAACTATTCAAGGAAAAGATCAAATTCAAAGCTGAAAGACCCAAGTTTACCGGCTCTAATCACATTACGTTTGGGTACCAATCTGACCTCGACAGTCTCCCTGAGATACGCCTGTTGTCTGTGGTAGATTCTCTTTGGAGCTTTACCGAAAAAGTGGCCGACAAAGACAGTTTAAATTTCTGGTTCAAGGCTCCCTCAAAAATGGATTCGCTGCGTTTCACGGTTGCAGGGGCCAATAGCATCGATACGTTTACCGTAAAGCCCGTGGGGGGTCTGGCTAAAGACACCCTGACCTTTGCCATGCGCTCCAAATCAAGCTTAGCACCTAATCAATCTGTTTTCTTTCGCAGTAGCACTCCTTTAAAGGCGATTGACACGGCGCTCATAGCCTTTGTTGAATCAGACAGTATCAAACTGCCGGCCCTGCTTAAAATGCAAGCCGATGCGCGCACGCTCACCCTAGATTTTAATCCGAAACCTGAAGGTAGCTACAGGCTATCAATGCTTCCGGGGGCCATTCAAGATTATTTTGAACAGACCAATGACAGCCTCTCGTTTCGCTTCAACATGACCCCTGTCGAAGACTTCGGCACCTTGAAATTCGAACTCGAGAACGCCAAGCCAAAAGACTATCCGATGATCATTGAGCTGTTAGACAAAGACGATAAACCACTGCAATCGCTTTACCTTGAGACTCCAGGTGATGCCCTTTTTCAATACGTTGAACCCGGAACCTATTCGGTGCGCATCACCATTGACAGTAATGGCAATAAGCGTTTTGACACTGGAAATTACCTGCAAAAACGTGATCCCGAACGCGTCATCTATGTGCCGGAGACCATAGAGGTCAGGGCTAACTGGGAAGAGCGCTTGCGCTTTCGATTACTCGATTAAATGGGTGTTGGGTGAAAAATCATCAGGAGCCGTCGCCGGTTCCTTTAGAGTTCCTTCACCTCCAGAGTCGTTAGTGATAACCCATTCACTCGGCTCAAAAACACTATTTCCCCGCTTTACAGAAGGCTTGCGAAGGGCCCTTCCGTCTTCAAACTCGTGAGCCGTTCCGCTGCCGTCAACACCAATAACCCCAAAAATATCTACCAGTTCTCCACTTGGGTTAACCAGAGCCATAGTGTCGTCTCCGTTTGAGTTCGCGGCGCTATTAGAGGTGGCTTCTAGATGAGGCGCAAATCCGTAAACAGATTCAAAAATAGCGGCATCGGCGGCGATAACCAGGGTAGACTGCGCCTCTACAGTTAGCGAAGAAAGGTCTAGGGCATGTGAAACCTCAACGGAGTCGTTGGTATAACGCAGCAACGACCAGCCCGCAAGCGAAAGAGCATAAGGCTCATTATTATAGAGCTCTATAAACCGAGCCTTTGCCTCATTATCGGGGTCGGCTATTTCTGAAATAAATAGGGCCGCATCATCAGTTGACGGAGGGCTACAGCGCTCATTACTGAGGTCTATATCGCCCCAATGAGCGACTTGAACACCCGCAGAATCCCCATTCACACTAAGCCCTAGTATGCTTCCGCTGCCTTCGGGTATTAATTCTAGAGCGAAGTCTTCGTATCCCGTGTAGCGCACATTAAGCTCTTGTCCTTGACAATTTTCAATAGTGCGCGCTCCCTCCTCTTGAGGGCTGCTGACAAAAGGAACTCCGACCTCGGCCTGTCGAAACATGACCGTATTGAGTTTCACCAAGGTGTTCGGCCACAGGTTTTCTAGTGAAGAGAAGTCGTCAATTTCAATGGGTGTCGGCTCAACCGATCCGCAACGCAGCAGCTTTTGCGTGAGCTCCACAGGCGGAATGGGGGCCAGGGCCTCATTACCAAAAGACTCCGAATAAACCCCCACTTGAATCTGGGTTTGTTTTCGCTTGAAGCTCAAAGCTGAGAGATCGATCAATACGCGGCTGCCTCTGGGATAATT
>JAURPW010000066.1:0-8190 GCA_030836435.1 Flavobacteriaceae bacterium | reverse complement strand
CTCATATCGGATACCGGAATGATCAGCAAAGAGCTGCCTTCTATACAGACCGGATTGCGCGGATTGAGCTATGTAGAGGTCGAAGTTACTGGTCCGAACAGAGATCTGCATTCAGGAGTTTACGGAGGGGCGGTAGCCAATCCGATCAATGTACTTTCAAAAATGATCGCCTCTTTGCACGACGATCAGCAGCGCATCACTATTCCGCATTTCTACGACAAGGTCATTGAGCTAGCGAGCGAGGAGCGCGAGGCTATGGCCAGGATTCCGTTTGACCAAGAGCAGTACAACGCGCACCTCAACGTAAAGGCCGTTCAGGGAGAACACGGATACAGCACCAATGAGCGGGCCTCAACTCGGCCGACTTTAGATGTCAACGGCATCTGGGGCGGATACACCGGTGAAGGAGCGAAAACCGTGCTTCCGTCAAAGGCTTATGCCAAAATATCGATGCGCCTGGTTCCCGATCAAGATTACCACGAGATTACCGAGCTATTCACCACCCATTTCGAGGCCATCGCCCCTGCGGGAGTCACCGTAAAAGTAACCCCTCACCACGGCGGAAAGCCCTACGTCACCCCTATCGACAGCTTGGGCTACAAGGCCGCTGAAAAGGCCATTGAGCGCAGCTTCGGCACTAGTCCGGTGCCGCAAAGAGGGGGCGGAAGTATTCCTATTGTAGCCTTGTTTGAAGAAATGCTGGGCGTCAAATCAGTACTCATGGGGTTCGGTTTAGACAGCGATGCCATTCACTCTCCAAACGAACATTTTGGTATTTGGAATTACCTCAAAGGAATAGAGACTATACCCTATTTCTACCACTATTACACCGAACTCAGTCGGCAGTAAGGTCAGCTTTACTCTTTGGCCGCTTTTAGTTCGAGCATAAAGAGCGCGCTAGAAACACCGTCGATTAGAAATTTTCCTTTTCGAGTGGCCCTAATGGCGCCATCGTCTTCGAACAGTAGGTTATCAAGCAAAAAAGGAGTGCTAATCATCGAAAAATAATCGCGGTAAGATGGACCGAAACGCTGAGCCAAAACCTCAAGCGAAACACCCCAATGCGTGCGCAACGAAGTCATAACATATTCGTTATAGTGATCGCGTTTGCTGAGTATCTCGCTTCCGTAATTCGGTATCCCTTCGTTCATGGCCTTGATGTACTTCGGATTACTCGCCACATTCCACCGGCGTTCGTCTCCCTTAAAGCTATGAGCCGCGGGGCCAATGCCTAGATAGGGTTTGCGCTGCCAATAAGCCGAGTTATTGCGGGATTCGTGCCCGGGTTTTGTGAAGTTTGACAGCTCGTAATGCAAAAACTGCGCGGCGGTTAATTGATCTAATGTGAGCAAAAATTGACGCTCAGCCTGCTCCTCGTCTACTGGGGCAATGAGCCCGTCTCTGATAAAGCGATCCAAGGCAGTCTTAGGCTCAACGGTAAGCGCGTAGGCCGAAATATGGGTTACTCCTAGGTCTATGAACTGGTTGAGGTCTTGACTTAATTGCGCATCACTCAAGCCCGGGATACCGTAGATCACATCAACCGACACCCGATCAAACTGATTCACCGCAGCCTCCAAAGCGGTTAAGGCTGTGCGTGCGTCGTGGGCCCTATTCATCATCTTTAACGATCGATCGTCGAAAGACTGAATTCCGATGCTCAGTCTGTTCACGCCGAGTGTCTTCCACTGGCTTAGCCTTTCGGCCGTGATATCCTCGGGGTTGCACTCTAAAGTAAACTCCAGGTCGGCAGAAAAGGCGAGCCTATCATAGGCGTGATCAATGAGCTCCTTTAGCTGATCTATACTCAGAAGTGAAGGGGTTCCTCCGCCTAAATAAATGGTCTCGAAGACGGTATCACTCCAGTCAGAGGCTCTCGAGTCAACCTCTTGCTTCATGGCCGCTACCATATCATCTATCTTACTGAGTTGAGTAGAAAAATGAAAATCACAGTAGTGACAGGCCTTTCTGCAAAACGGAATGTGTAGGTAAAAACCAGCCATGTCTAAGCGATGCGGTCTTTATTCTGAGAGACAAAGCTAGACCACGAATGGTAGGCCTTTACCGAATCGGGCTTACCCGCATTGTAAAAGTGGCAAACCGCCGCAGCTAAACCATCGGTGGCATCTAAGTTTTTTGGAAGCTCCTTGAGCCCGAGCATGCTTTGGAGCATCTTGGCCACCTGCTCTTTGGAGGCATTTCCATTACCCGTGATAGCCATCTTTATTTTTTTAGGAAGGTACTCGGTAACTGGAATCTGGCGAGATAATCCGGCCGCCATGGCCACCCCTTGGGCCCTTCCGAGTTTGAGCATAGACTGCACGTTTTTTCCGAAAAAAGGCGCCTCAAGAGCCATCTCGTCAGGGTGGTAGTGATCGATCAGCTCTATTGTTCGCTCGTAAATCATCTTAAGCTTCACGTACGGATCTGCGATTTTCTGCAACAGCAGCTCGTTCATCTGCAAAAAATGCATCTCGGATCCCCTGACTTCGATCAGTCCGAAACCCATAATGGTGGTGCCCGGGTCTATTCCTAAGATGATTTTTGATGATGCCACAGTAGCGAAGGTACCGAATTAGTGATCGAAATAGCGCACTACCTCATCTAGCGGCAAGCGCTCAGAGTCTCTTGGAGCCTCGTCGTAATACCCCATGTAAAAGAGCCCCAGGCAGCGCTGGTTTTCTTCAAGCTGTAAAAAGGGGCCAAGGTGGGCGATTACGCCTGGTGAGCTCCAGTATCCGCCTATGTTTTTTTCGTGGCTGGCCAACCATAAGTTTTGAACAGCCATACCCACCGCGGCAATTTCTTCCCATTCTGGCAGTGACTCTTTAGGGTCGCGCTGCATGCAAATGGCAATGGCCACCTGTGATTTGAGGGCGTTACCCCTCAGCTTGTCGAAGGTGATCTCGCTAAACTTCTCTGTGTGGGCCGTGTAGGCTTCTCCGATCGCATCAGCCAGTAGTGCACGGGCGTCTGAACGAATGACCACAAACCTCCAAGGCTGTGTTTTTTTATGGGTCGGTGCCCAGCGGGCAGCTTCTAATATGGCCGTGATATCTTCTGCAGCAATGGGCTTGTTGTTATAGGCGGGCGGATGCACGCTTCTACGGCTGCGAATGAAGTGGGCAAGTGACATAGCTGAGTGTTTAAAGCTTAAAAATACGGCATTTAGTAGCGGCGCGAAGGGGTATAAACGAAAAAAGCCTCCCCTAAGGAAAGCCTTTCAAAGGTCAGCATCGAACTAGCGAAGCCGCTCTTAGCGTGCAGTTTAAACTGCACAACACAACGCTGTAAAGATACGTCATTAGCACTATTAAATCTTTTTTATTTTTTATGGAATTATTCCTTTTTAAGCGGAATTATTCCATATTTTTAATCTCCCTTTTTAAGCGTTTTGGAACGAAGCATTTTACATCTAGATCTCGACAGTTTTTTTGTCTCGGTAGAGCGGCTACTCGATCGCAGCCTGATGCACAGACCCTTGCTTGTAGGGGGCATCGGAGACCGGGGCGTGGTAGCCGCGTGCAGCTATGAAACAAGGGGGTTTGGCGTGCATTCTGGAATGCCCATGAAGCTCGCACGTCAGCTCTGTCCAGAAGCCTTAGTAATCAGAGGCAATGCAGGTATTTACAGCAAATACTCCGATCTCATTACTGAAATCGTTCAGCAAGAAGTGCCCGTTTTTGAGAAATCGAGCATAGACGAATTCTATGCTGACCTAAGCGGTCTAGATCATTTTTTTGGCAGCTATAAGTTCGCTAGCGAACTGCGGCAAAAGGTCATCAAAGAGAGTGGACTTCCGCTCTCCTTTGGGCTATCGACAAGCAAGCTGGTCTCAAAGGTGGCGACAGGAGAGGCCAAGCCCAACAACCAACTAAAAGTCGATCAGGGCTACGAAAAATACTTTCTGGCTCCGCTGCCTATTCAGAAGATGCCCATGGTGGGGGCCAAAACCGAGCAATTGCTGAGAAGGCTCGGCATCAGACACATACACGACCTGCAGCAGCTTCCTGAACAGCTTATGATCAGCACACTCGGAAAAAACGGTCAGCTGCTTTGGAACAGAGCGCAAGGCGTAGACAGCAGTCCCGTGATTCCGTACAGCGAACGCAAATCGATATCTACAGAGCGCACCTTTGATCGCGACACCATAGACCTCGTACTCTTAAAATCGCTGCTGGTGGCCATGACCGAGAATCTGGCCTTTCAGTTGCGCAGAGGCAATAAATTAACCGCCTGCATCAGTGTGAAAATACGCTATGCCGACTTTGAGACACATGCCAAACAGGCGCGCATCGCATACACTAGCGCAGATCACGATCTGATCCCTAAAGTACTCGAACTCTTTAAGGCGCTCTACCAGAGACGACTTAGGGTGCGTTTAATCGGCATACGATTTAGCCATCTGGTAGCCGGAAATTACCAAATCGATCTCTTTCAAGACACCGAGGCCCAGACCCGATTGTACCAGGCCCTTGACAAGATCCGATTAAAGTACGGCGACCGCAGTGTGATTAGGGCCTCTGGAATGAACGCCAAGACCATTGGCCGCATAGACAATCCGTTCAACGGAAAGCCGCCCATAGTACTCGCCCATCGAAAATACTAACCCATGCTGCTCAACGGTCACAGCTATTACAGCCTGAGGTACGGCACCTTCTCAGAGGAGGCCCTAGTAGACCTTGCCCTAGAGAAGGGCTACGACAGCGTCGGGCTAACAGACATCAACACCACTTCTGGGGTGCTTTCTTTTCTGAGATACGCCCAAGAAAAAAAGGTGAAGGCCGTGGTGGGCATAGACTTTAGAAACCGCACATGCTGTCAATTTGTGGGCATTGCACTCAATGAAAACGGGTATCTCGAACTCAACAACTTCTTGGCCGAGCACCTGCACACGCGCAAGCCCTTCGGCAGCAGGGCTCCGGCCTTCACAGATGCTGTGGTTATCTATCCATTTGAAAACACCTTAAAAGAAGGTATAGTATCGCTGAGATCCAATGAATACATAGGCATAGGGCTGAATGAGCTTAGAAAGTTGAGCCTCAATAGGCTGATGAAAACACCTGAGAAACTCGTGCTGCTGCATCCGGTGAGTTTCAGGTCAAAGCGTGACTTTAACACCCACAGACTGCTCAGAGCCATTGACAACAACACCCTCTTGAGCAAGCTCGACAGCGAAGAACAGGGCGAACTTTCGCATCAGATGCCCTCTAAAGAGGTGCTTTATGAGCAGCTTCAAGACCTTGACTTTCTGATCGAAAATACCCGAGCGCTCATGGCCAGCGCCTGCGTTCGATTTGCATTTGGCCCTCAGGCTTTGTCTCAAAATCTAGACAGCTATAGCGGCAGTACAGATGACGACGTTACGCTGCTGCGCAAGCTGTGCCGTGACGGGCTCCCCTACCGCTACCCCAGCCCGAGCAAGGCGCTAGAAGAGCGCATCGAGAAAGAACTGTCACTCATAGAGCAAAAGCAGTTTGTCTCGTATTTCTTGATTAACCACGATATCGTACAATACGCTCAAAAAAGAGGATTTCACTATGTGGGGCGCGGAAGCGGAGCCAATAGCGTTGTGGCTTACCTGCTGCGCATCACTGATGTGGATCCGCTCGAGCTCGACCTGTACTTCGAGCGGTTTATGAATGAGCACCGCTCGAGTCCGCCAGACTTTGATATTGATTTTTGCTGGAAAGAGCGCAACGAAGTCATCAGCTATATATTCAGCCGCTTTGAACACGTGGCCCTTTTAGGCAGCTATGTCACCTTTCAGAAAAGGGCCGTTATACGCGAGATCGGCAAGGTGTTCGGCCTGCCCAAAGAAGAAATCGATCAGCTTGTTGAAACCCTGCGGCCCTTATCACTCGAACACCCCAACGAAACGCTGCATAAGCTCGTGCTCAACTACGCCAGCTACATTCACGGGCTGCCCAACTACCTCAGTATACACGCCGGAGGCATCTTGATCAGCCGCAAACCCATTCACCAATTTGCAAGCACCTTTATGCCGCCAAAGGGCTACAAAACCGTGCAATTCGACATGCACATTGCCGAGGCCGTTGGGCTCTTCAAGTTTGACATCTTATCGCAGCGGGGGGTGTCCAAAATTCAAGAAGCGGTTGCGCTCGTTGCCCAAAACAAGGGAGAAAAACTAGACATTCATCAGGTCGATCAGTTCAAGAAAGACCCGCTGCTAAACGACTATCTAAGGCGCGGAGACTGCATGGGGTGTTTCTATATAGAATCTCCAGCCATGCGCATGCTGCTTCAAAAGCTACAGACTAAGAGCTATATCGAGCTGGTAGCTGCAAGCTCCATCATACGACCAGGAGTAGCCCAAAGCGGAATGATGAACGAGTACATTTTAAGACATCACGACCCTCGACGCGTCAAAGAAAAGGCGCACCCGGCACTGCTCAACATCATGCCTGACACCTATGGAGTCATGGTGTACCAAGAAGACGTGATCAAAGTGGCGCATTTATTTGCGGGACTGTCTCTTGCAGAGGCCGATATTTTAAGGCGGGCGATGAGTGGAAAATCACGTTCTAAGGCCGAGTTTATAGCGCTCGAAAGACGGTACTTCGAGGGCTGTGCCGAGCGCAAACACCCCTTGTCTGTAGCTCAAGAAGTCTGGAAGCAGATCGAGAGCTTTGCCGGATACGCCTTTGCCAAGGGCCATTCTGCCTCCTATGCGATCGAGAGCTATCAGAGCCTTTACTTAAAGGTGTACTATCCGCTCGAGTATATGACCGCCGTCTTAAACAACGGGGGCGGATTTTACAGTGCCGAATTCTACCTCAAGCAGCTAGAAAAACTCGGGGCTCAGATCGAACTACCCTGCGTGAATCACAGTGTACAGCTCAATGTACTGAGAGAAAACACACTCTATCTAGGCCTTATGTACCTCAAAGAACTAGAAGATCGGGCCTCTCAGCGCATCGTTCAAGACCGCATGCAGCGAGGCCCCTTCAAAAGCCTGACCGACTTCATCGATCGCGTACCCATAAGCACCGATCAAATCAGCCTGCTAATTCGCATCAACGCATTTCGCTTTACCAAAAAAAGCAAACACGAGCTGCTCTGGCAGCTCTACAGTTACCGAAACCTTCCCAAAAACAACGGTACGGTTCCGCTTTTTGCGGCTACGGCGCAGCCGCTCGAACTGGGGCACCTTGACACCAATGCTATCGAAGAAACGTTTGAACTTTGGGAGCTACTAGGATTTCCGCTGAGTCTCACTTTTGAACTGCTTCGATCGCCCTTGCCTGAGCAGCTAACTGTTAAAGACATTAGCGATTTAGAAGGTCAGTACATCACCTTATACGGATACCTCGTCACCGTAAAAAACACCAAAACCCACAAAGGCGAACCCATGCAGTTCGCCACCTTTTTAGATCGTTACGCAGAAGTATTTGACACGGTTTCGTTTCCGGCTATCGCTCGGAGGTATCCGTGCAGAAGCAGAGGAATTTATCGCTGCTACGGAAAAGTGGTCAATAGCTTTAATCACTATACACTAGAATTGGAGCAGCTTGAAAAGCTAGATTACATTCAAGATCCGAGGTACAGCAAAAAGTCGCTGCCCAAACCCGCTAAAAATTGAGGTAGAACGGTGCGGTAAGTGCCCGGTATTCTTCGGTGTAAAGGTTTCTGTCGAGCTCTAAGACCAGCTCTTCGCGGTGAACGATGAGCGGCTTCTCTGTCTTAACCCAATCGAAAAGAACGCGTCGAACCTGCGTCTCTTTTCTGCCCTTTACGAGGCAGTAGCGCTTTAATTGAAAACCCTGCTGATCAGCTGCTTGGCGCAGCGTTTCAGCCCGCTCAAAAGGAACAATGAGCGAAAGTGATCCGCCGTCACGCAATACATAGGCTGCGGCCCGAACCAGCGACTCAAGGGGCAGATACGCCGACTGTCTAGCCAAATGTCTCGAATCGTGATGGTTTAAAGGCAATTCGTCGAAATACGGAGGGTTGGTGACCACTACATCGAAACAAGCCTCATACCCCTCATACCATGTAAGTAGATCGGCCTCAATCACCTTGATTCGCTCTGCAAACACACTGTGCTTAACATTGGCGCTAGCCTGAAGAGCGGCATCTGGATCGCGCTCAATAGCCGTCAGCTCAAGCCCCTCAAATCGCTGAGCCAGCTGAAGCGCAATAAGACCCGATCCGGTTCCAATGTCAAGG
>JAURPW010000065.1:0-4032 GCA_030836435.1 Flavobacteriaceae bacterium | reverse complement strand
TTTGCCCTTTACGCCAATATCGATGAATTCAACGGAAGCGAGGAAGCTGTCGCGCTTGAACAACGCACCGAACTCGATCGCTGGATTTTGTCAGAACTCAATACCTTAGTCAAGCAGGTTTCGGCTGCTTACGACGACTACGACGCCACCAAGGCCACACGTCTCATCGCCTATTTTGTGCAGGAGAACTTAAGTAATTGGTATGTGCGCCTTAGTCGAAGAAGATTTTGGAAGGGCTCGTTCGGAACAGACAAACTAGCCGCTTACCAAACCTTGGCGCACTGCCTGCTGCAGACCTCGAAGCTAATGGCCCCTGTGGCGCCTTTCTTCGCAGAGCGGTTGTTTAAGGATCTTCGGGTCAATTTTTCAAACGATCTCAGTGTTCATCTCGAGCACTTTCCGCTTTACGAAGAACGCTATCACGAGCCCGAACTTGAATCCAAAATGCAATTGGCTCAAAAACTTACCTCGCTAGCGCTGTCTCTGCGTCAGAAAGAGAAGATCAAGGTGCGTCAGCCTCTGCAGAAGATGATGATTCCGCTCGACCAATCGATCGTTACCCGAGAGGCGGTTGAGCCGATCAAAGAATTGCTGGCCTCTGAGATCAATGTAAAAGAAATCGTGCTGCTTGAAGACGCGAGTTCAATTATCGTAAAAGAAATTAAGGCCAACTTTAAAACCCTTGGGCCAAAGTATAAGCCTCAAATGAAGGGGATCGCATCTGCTATAGCCCAGCTCTCTCAGTCAGATATTTTAGCGATTGAACAGCAAGGGGAGTACCTTCTTGAGGTAGAGGGAGAGAAGATTAAACTGCATCTGGAAGACGTGATTATCACGAATAAAGATATTGAGGGTTGGCTGGTGGCCTCTTCTGGAAGTTTCACGGTTGCATTAGATATTAGCCTTTCAGAATCCCTTGTAAATGAGGGGATTGCTAGAGAATTAGTGAATCGCATACAGAATCTTCGAAAAGATAGCGGACTTGAGGTAACCGATAAAATTTTGCTTAATATTGAGGGCGACGAGGCTATCGAAAAAGCAGTTCGTGATAACCGAGAGTACATCATGAATGAGACCCTCTGTGAACAACTAGAAATTAAAGAAACATTTGAGCCTAGTCTGGAAATCGCATTTGATACTTACCAAGCGAAGCTCTCCTTAAAAAAGAGATAGTTATGTCTGAAGTTGTACGTTACTCCGATGCAGATTTAAAAGAGTTCAAGGTATTGATCGAAGAGAAAATCGTCAAGGCCCAGCAGCACTTAGAGCTTTTGCGAAGCGCCTACATGAACGATGGTAACAACGGTACCGATGATACCTCTCCAACCTTTAAGGCTTTCGAGGAGGGCTCAGAGACGATGAGCAAAGAGGCCAACACCCAACTCGCCCTTCGTCAGGAGAAGTT
Organism: Flavobacteriaceae bacterium; assembly: GCA_030836435.1. Taxonomy (GTDB): domain Bacteria; phylum Bacteroidota; class Bacteroidia; order Flavobacteriales; family Flavobacteriaceae; genus UBA3478. The sequence goes on along the minus strand of JAURPW010000065.1, from coordinate 2,627 downwards.
TATTCGCGACCTGAAGAGCGCGCTTGTGCGCATCGAGAACAAGACCTACGGGGTATGCCGGGTAACCGGTAAGTTGATTTCTAAAGAACGGTTGAAACTGGTTCCACATGCCACCTTGAGCATTGAAGCCAAGAAGATGCAGAAATAGTGTTTAGAATACTCCTTTGGTGCACCTTCTTCTTAGGGTTTTCGGCCTTTGGTCAGGTTGAATGGAACAAGACCCTAAAAGATCTTGATCTCAGAGGAATTACTATTGACATGCGCTTTATACAGGGGTTGAATTTGACTACCCACCGATCAGCCGATGTGCTGCTAAACACACAGAGTGAAGGCGAGTACCAGCTTCAATACGTGGTGGTCACCCAGCACGAGAATCGCTGGCTTACGGTATATCCGCAGCGGGTTCCTGCCTTCAATAACCTCAATGACAAGTTGAGCGCTCACAAAGTCATTGCTATGAATCTAGAAATGCGCGTTCCCGAATCTATAGTGGTAGAGATAGAGGCCAATCAAGGAAAACTCGAGGTCTCTGGCCTGTATAGGGAACTCAATGTTCAGCTCGATGAAGGCAGTCTAAAACTATCTCATCGTGCCGAACAAAGCACGATCAAGACTAAGGGAGCATCTGTTCACCTGAATGTGGTCTCAGGAACAGTCGACAGCAAAAGCGAGAAGGGTTTGGTGATCGGACAGATTACCCCAAACCCCAATTACCTCTATACCATAAGCAGCCAATACGGACCCATTTATTTAAACCAATAAAAGAGATGTCACTCAAGAAATCGTACGCCCTAGTTTTGCTTATACTTCTCGTAGATCAGTGCTCTAAAATCTACGTAAAAACGCATTTCTTATACCAAGAGCAGATTGAGGTCTTTTCGTGGTTTCGCCTGCTCTTTATAGAAAATAAAGGGGCAGCATGGGGTACTCAGCTCAGTGATTTTTTGCCTGTAACTGAAGAAATGGCTAAGCTCGTATTGACCTTATTTCGCATTGTGGCCATAGTCGGAATCGCGATTTGGATGGCTCGATCGGCTCACTCAAAACAGCGATCAGTTCTGCTAAGCACCTCTATCGCTCTCATTTTTGCTGGGGCACTGGGTAATTTGATTGATTCGGTTTTCTACGGACAGCTTTTTACCGAAAGCACACCCTATAGACTGGCCGAATTCGCTTGGAACGCCCCCAAGGGCGGATACGAAGACTTTTTTTACGGAAGGGTAGTCGACCTCTTTTACTTTCCGATCATTGACACCCAATGGCCTGATTGGATGCCAGGGATCGGCGGAAGGTCTTTTCGATTTTTCGAGCCCGTTTTTAACGTTGCCGACAGCGCCATAAGCATAGGTGTTTTCATACTGATCGCCTTTAACAAGCGCGTATTTAAGAACTAAAACGGTAAACGGCGTTGGGGGTTACCGCATAGTGCAGCCGTACGTCGTGTGCCTCAGGCTGAAGGGCTGTCTCAGTTTTCTCTAGCAAACTCAGCCCGACGAATAGCGCGCCAGGTTTAGCTTGGGCCAAGAACTGATCGTAATAGCCTTTGCCGTATCCCAGTCGATTTCCGTCGGCATCAAAGCACAGTAGCGGAACAAATACCACATCGATTTCTGTTGCCGCAATTTCTTTGGCATCAACCGGCTCTGGAACCCCAAATCGATGCAGTTCGAAACGGGTTTCATCTTCAAGAAGGTAGTGTTTTAGGACCCCTTTTGGTTGCATTTTCGGAACCGCAATGACCTTGTCTTTCGCTTGAAGCAGGGTGATGATAGGGTCAGTCTGAACTTCTTTTTGATGCGCGATGCTCATAAACAGGTGATAGACCTTATAGGTCCATATCGGTAGATCTAGCAGTTTGTTAGCGATTGCCAAACTAAAATCTGCCACGGCTTCTTCAGTTAATGCTTTGCGCGCTTCGAGTGCCGACCTTCTGAGCTCGTGTTTAGTCATGGCTTTAAAGCTATCTCAAAAATTTCAAATCAATGGCTACTTTTACAGCATGTCTGATCACCAGCCTTCTGCTCCTTTAGCTGTTCAAGTTGCCGCTTTGCCCGATAATCCGGGTGTGTACCAGTTTTATGACGCAAAAGAGCAATTGCTTTACGTAGGCAAGGCCAAAAATCTTAAAAAACGGGTTTCTTCTTACTTTGCCAAGCAAACCCATAATGGGAAAACCCGGGTAATGGTTTCCAAAATTGCCCTCATTCGGCATATTGTGGTCAAGACTGAGTCTGATGCGCTGCTGCTTGAGAACAGCATGATTAAGCAGCATCAACCTCGCTACAATGTGCTGCTTAAAGACGACAAGACCTATCCGTATATATGCATCAAGAACGAGGCCTTTCCGCGCGTTTTCGCCACGCGTCGGCGCATCGATGACGGTTCTAAGTATTTCGGCCCCTACACCTCGATGAAGACCGTAAAGACCCTATTAGAGCTCATCCGTTCGGTGTATCCGCTTAGAAGTTGCAACTACGACCTCAGTGAGGAGAAAATTAAGCTAAAGAACTACAAGCTTTGTTTAGAATACCATATCGGTAATTGCAGTGGACCTTGCCAGAACCTTCAAACCGAAAGTGTTTACGACCGTCAAATTGAGGCCATTGAGGCTATAATCAAAGGGAATA
>JAURPW010000064.1:0-9348 GCA_030836435.1 Flavobacteriaceae bacterium | reverse complement strand
GGGTTTGGAACCTCCTTCTACGAGCTGGTTCAGCTCGCCAAATCTCTCGGTTTTGAGTCATTAATTTATAAGACTACCGACATAAAGTCGTTGCGCTATCCGAGCATTGTTTCTATTCGATTTTTTGGTTTTCGTCATTATTGGCTTGTTTATGAATCAAGGGATACATGCCTAATGGTCATGGATCCGGCAATGGGAAAGCTTGTACGTGTACGAAAGAAAACCTTTGCCGCGCTATGGACCGGGGTATTTATGTGTATAAGACCGCAAGGCCTAACTACCTGATTTAACATATCCTTTAGGTTTGTACTGTAACAAATTCGCATCTTTGTCGTCTAAATAAAGTACCCAACCGGCTTTCTTCAATGATTGAGATTAAGGATTTACATAAATCGTACAAGATGGGGAGTAATTCGCTCCACGTGTTGAAGGGGATAAACTTCTCTGTAAAAAAAGGTGAACTTGTCGCTATCATGGGCTCTTCTGGCTCAGGAAAGTCTACGCTCTTGAATATACTAGGAATGCTTGATGAGGCCGATGAAGGTTCTTACACGCTTGATGAAGTGCCTATTCAGGGCCTAAATGAGACTAAAGCTGCCGAATACCGCAACAAATTTTTAGGTTTCATCTTCCAGTCATTTAATCTCATCAATTACAAGACGGCAAAAGACAATGTGGCCTTGCCGCTATACTATCAAGGTTTGGCGCGAAAAGAACGCAATGCAATGGCTTTGGATTACCTGGAGCGCGTAGGTTTAAAACCTTGGGCCGAGCACCTTCCTAGTGAATTGTCTGGAGGGCAGAAGCAGCGCGTAGCCATTGCGCGTGCAATGGCCTCTCAGCCGAAAGTGCTTCTAGCCGATGAGCCCACTGGGGCGCTAGATAGCACAACCTCGTACGAGGTTATGGATTTAATTCAGAAAATCAATGACGAAGGAAACACCATTCTTGTGGTGACCCATGAAGAAGATATTGCCCATATGTGTAAGCGCATAGTTTACCTAAAAGATGGGGTTATTGTTGAAGATAAGCCTGTAGACCAGGTGCGCGCATCGAATTATGTTTAGCAGGGATACCTGGAAGGAAATCTTTGATACCATTCGCAAGAATAAACTGCGAACCTTTCTTACGGGCTTTACAATGGCCATAGGGATCTTTATTGTGGTGATATTGGTGGGATTCACCAACGGCCTACAAAACACTTTCGAGGAATTTTTCGGAGACGACGCCACCAACACTTTTTTTATCTTTCCCGGTAGAACCTCTATGCCTTACAAGGGCTACAAGTCAAATCGCCAGATTCAGTTTGTCAACGATGATTTAGAAGATATAGAGGCTAATTTTGCTCCGCTACTTCAGTACATCACTCCGCGTATCACGCGCTCAAACTTGGTTCGTTACAAGGGGGAATCTAATAACTACACCAATCGAGGGGTAGCTCCGTCGCATCAATACAGCGAAAAGACCCTCATAATGAAGGGTAGATTTATCAACGAAAATGACTTGAAGATCAACGCTAAGTATGCTGTTATTGGCCGGCTCGTTGAGCAGGATCTTTTTAATGGAGAAGACCCGCTGGGCAAGTATATTACCCTTGGAGATAGCGCGTTTAAGGTAATTGGAGTGTTCCAAGACGATGGTGGGGATAATGAAGAGCGCTTCATTTACATACCCTACACCACGAGACAGCTAATCGAAAAAGGCACCGATCGTATTGAGCAGATTATTGTTGGGTTTAATCCGGCTATAGGGTATGCCGGAGCCATGGGTTTGGAGAAGAACATACTCAAACTACTTAAGGAAAAAAAGGTGATTGCCCGAGAAGACCGAAGTGGTATTTTCATTCGAAATATTGCTGATGAGCTTAAGCAAAACCAGCAATTTGCCCAGGTATTAGGATTTATTGCACTGTTTTTTGCTATTGGCACTATTGTTGCCGGTATTATAGGGGTTAGTAACATTATGATATTTGTGGTGAAAGAGCGCACCAAAGAGATAGGCATACGCAAAGCGCTAGGTGCGACTCCTAAAGTAGTTATTATGGGAATTTTGCTAGAAGCTACCACCATTACCACCTTATCTGGATTTTCAGGGATGCTTTTTGGTGTAGCGATTCTTCAGAATCTCGGTGATCGCCTTGAAGATTACTTTATCACTAATCCGTATATAGATATGAGCTTTGCTGTAGGGGCGACGCTCGTTCTTATTGTTTTCGGAACCATAGCCGGATATGTGCCTGCCAAGCGCGCAGCGCGAATCAAACCAATTGTAGCCTTAAGAGACGAATAATGAAGTTATTATTTAAAGCAGATACTTGGGATGAGATCTTTAGCTCGATCAACAAGAATCGCGTGCGCACTATTCTTACGGTAATTGGTGTATTGTGGGGAATTTTCGTCTACATCGCTATGTCTGGAGCGGCGAAGGGATTAGATAACGGATTTGAACGTCAGTTTGAGTCGGTGGCCATGAACTCCCTCTTCGCGTGGTCGCAGTCTACATCTAAACCCTATAAAGGCTATAGAACCGGACGTCGCATACAGCTTAAATTGTCGGACGTTGAGGTGCTCAAAAAGCGTATTCCGGAGATTCAATACATAGCTCCACGTAATGCGACAGGTGTCTTTGGAGGCTCACCCGCACTAACCGTTAGAGGACAGAAATCGGGCAACTACAATGTTTACGGTGATTTTCCGGTCTATACTAAAATCGCCACCAAAAAAATATTTGATCAGGGTCGATTTATCAATCAATCAGACATAGATTACGACCGTCGGGTTTGTATTATTGGTGAGCGCACCAAGCGTGAATTGTTCGAGGATAGTGAAGAAGCTGTGGGCTCCTTTTTGCGTATCAACGGTATTTACTTTAGGGTAGTGGGGGTTCACAAGTTTGTTCCTGGTGGAGGTTTCGAGTCAGACGGAGATATTTTTATTCCGTTTACCACCTTTAATAAATTGTATAATAAAGCGGATGGAGTCGATTTCATGAGCATCGCCGCTTTCGACGACGCAGACATTATTCAAGTCGAGAAAGACGTAAAAACAGTACTTAAGTCTATACACCAGGTTGACCCCACAGACGAAAGGGCCTTTGGTTCATTTAACCTGGGCGAGGTGTTTGGACGCATAAAAGGATTCGCCAACGGATTGACCTTTTTGTCTCTGGTCATTGGAATTGCGACCATTTTGGCTGGGGTGATAGGGATCGGAAATATTTTGCTGATCTCCGTGAAAGAGCGTACTAAAGAACTTGGCGTTCGCCGGGCTTTGGGAGCCACGCCTTCAGAGGTGAGAAACTTAATTCTATTGGAGTCTGTGTTTCTAACCGTGATCTCTGGCGTTATGGGTATCATATTAGGCGCCGGAACGTTAAGCTTGGTCAATAGACTCACTCAAGACACCGACTTTCCGTACACCAATCCAACTGTGCCTATACCCTATGTACTCGGAGCCTTAGTGCTTATGGTAGTGCTGGGCACTCTAATTGGACTCATACCGGCTCAAAGGGCCGTTAGTATCCGACCTATTGAAGCATTAAGAGAAGAATAATTATAAAGTAAAACCTAATCCAACTAGTTACTAAATATCCATCACTATGAAAAAAGCCGTTCGGTACAGTATCATCGCAGTCATTGCCTTGGGCGCTTTATGGGCTGCCGCATTCTTTGTTAAATCGAACAGTAAAGCTTCGGTTACCTATGAAACGCTAAGTCCATTCTACGGAAGTATAGAAGAAAAAACGGTGGCCACCGGAACCGTTGTACCTGAAGATGAGGTTGAGATAAAGCCTCAGATACAGGGTATCATTGATCGTATTGTCAAGTACGAAGGTGACTTTGTGAATCAAGGAGATCTCATAGCCGTCATTAAGGTGGTGCCAAACGAGCAGTCTCTTATTGCTGCCATGGGGCGCGTAAAGAATGCAGAGTTGCGAATGAACAATGCCAAGCTTGAATTTGAACGCAACGAAGAACTGTTTCAGCGCCAAGTTATCTCTAACCAAGAGTACAATAACTTGAAGCTGGCCTATGAGCAGTCTGCCCAAGAACTACGAAATGCGGAGGCTGATTACCAGATTATTAAAGATGGTTCGATTGGAGGCTCATCTTCGGCCAACACTAATATACGCGCGACTACTACCGGGACTATTCTGGAGATTCCTGTAGAAATCGGAGATCAGGTCATTCAATCAAACTCGTTTAATGCAGGTACTACGATTGCCACAGTTGCCGATTTGACCAAGATGGTTTTTGAAGGTAAAGTCGATGAAGGTGAAGTGGGTAAGCTTAAAGTCGGAATGCCTCTTAAGGTAAGCTTAGGTGCTATTAGCGATAAAGAGTTTGATGCACGCCTCAGATTTATTGCCCCTAAGGGACTGGAAGAGTCTGGAGCTGTAAAGTTTAAAATAGAGGGTGATGTAACTGTTGAGAATGATTTTACGATCAGGGCAGGATACAGCGCCAATGCTTCGCTTATTCTTGACAGAAAAGAAAACATATTAGTGCTGCCTGAGGCTTTACTTCAGTTTGATAAAGTGACCGATGAGCCCTACGTTGAAGTAGAAATTGGCGACCAAGAGTTCGAGCGACGTGAGATTAAAATCGGTATCTCTGACGGTATTAATGTCGAGATCTTAGAGGGTCTTACTGAAGCCGATAAGGTTAAACAATGGAACAAGACCGAGCCCATTAAAATAGGTTCAGAAAATGCGCCAGAGCGCGGAGTGTAACACTCAGTTATTAAACTAACACTACATAAACAATGAAGTTTCGATTATTTAGTATACTGACTCTTTCTGTAACACTTGCTTTTGGCCAAACCAAAAAAATGTCGCTCCAAGAGTGCGTAGAATACGCACTAGAGAATAACCTGACCATAGAGCAGTTTGAGTTAGACCTTGAGTCTGCCGAGTTAGGAGAGCTTGAAGGTCTCGGACAGTTTTTGCCTCGCCTTAACGGTTCGATGGGGGTAAATGAAAGTAAGGGTTTCGGTATTGATCCGAGAACAAACACGGCGAATCCGTCGTTAGTGGTTTTGCAAGGAAACCTAAACCTTTCTGTAGGTTATACCCTATTTGACGGTTTAAGAAATTTAAGAAGAGCGCAGCGTGCTGAAATGAATACCATTTCAAATCAGTACCGATTGGCCAATTTAAAAGATGACATTCGATTACGAGTGGCTAATGCTTATCTCAACGTGATCTCTTCAAAGGAATCGCTTAAAGTAGCTCAGGCACAGTACGGAGTTACCGAACAAGACATGAACCGCATCAAAGAACTGGTAGAATTGGGTGTGGTTCCGACGGGGGATCTGTTAGAAATTGAGGCCACAGCTGCCAATCAAGAGCAGGCAGTAGTCAATGCTGAGGCTAGAGTGATTTTGGCCCGAATCAATTTGGCGCAACTGCTTCAAATCACCGATTATGAAAACTTTGATATCGCTGACGAAGCCTTCGACGTGCCCAGCTCGACCATCTTAGATAAGTCTCCAAAACAGATCTTCACTAAGGCCATGAGTTTCAGAAACGACATTAAATTGGCCGAGACGAGCGTAGTATTATCGGAACAAGACCTTAAGATTGCAAAGGGGGCTGCGCTTCCAACGCTGAATGCCTTCATGAATTACAATACGTTTGCCAGTGACCGTTTTCAAATAGACGATACCGGTAACCTCGTACGTCCAGACTTAATTGCCCAGTTAGAAGGCAATGATGGTGTTTCGTACGGATTATCGTTGAACATACCGATTTTTAATGCGTTTTCTACTTCGAATAGTATAAAGCGTGCGGCGTTAAATGTGAAGCGTTCAGAGTTGCAATACGAACAAACCAAACTAGACTTGGAGAATGCTGTGAACCAGGCCTATAACGATGTGAAGACCTTTGCCAAGACATACGAGGCGGCCCAAAAGACATTAGATGCCCGACGACTAGCCTATAACTATGCGAAAGAGCGTTTTGAAGTGGGTTTGATGAACTCCTTCGACTTTAGCCAGGCTCAATCGCGTCTTGATAATGCCGAGGCTTCGGTAATTAGAGCGAAATACGATTACATCTTTAGGCTTAAGATTCTTGAGTTCTACTTTGGTATTCCGATTGCCGTCGTAGACTAGAATATGTTTTGAAGTCTATCGCATATCTTTGAATATGGCATTAATTCTTGCTTTTGATACCTCTACTAAGGGCTGCTCTGCAGCCCTTTTTGATCAAGACCAATGCTTGGTTCAGACAGAGGCCATTGAAGAGGGTTTTGTGCATGCCGAGCGATTACATCTGCTAATAGAGTCATTATTTGATCAAACGGATCGCGAATTTAGTGCATTAGATGCCATAGCAATCGGTGCCGGTCCGGGATCATACACGGGCTTGCGAATAGGTATTTCTGCTGCAAAGGGATATGCTTTTGCCTTAGAGAAACCCTTGATCGCCATTGATAGCCTAGCAGTAATGAGTGAGTCTATTGATACGCAATTAAAAACGGATCAGCCTGAAAAAATTGGAATTTTCTCGGCTATTGATGCGCGTAGACAAGAGGTGTATGCTAGGGTTCAAAATGGAGTTGGTGCGCTCGTAATGCCTTCTCAAGCTCTAGTATTAGAAGAATTTGCCCCCCGTTCGTTAACCCGTAATTTCGAAACGATTTATGTGGTTGGAGACGCCAATGAAAAACTAAAGGATTTTTTCGCTGACCAGCTCGATCAGCACGATTTTAGGTTTGTGGATACCTTTCCTCACGCCATTCACATGGGTAAACTAGCTTTAGAGCGTTTTCGAGCAAAAGATTTCGTTTCTACCGAATACTTTGAACCCAATTACCTGAAAGAGGTATATATAACCCCTCCAAAAGAGTCGAAGTAGAAAACCACTAAGGTTTTAAACTGCAGCGTTAATAAGCACGCGATGTGGGAACGGGATCTCTATGCCTTCTTCATCAAAACGTCTCTTGATGTTTTCGATCATGTCAAATCGAGTGGGCCAGAAAACATCGGTGTTTGCCCAATAGCGTATGGCTAAATTTACCGAGCTATCAGCTAACTCATGCACGAGAACAGCAGGCATTTTTTCTTCTTCTTTAAGTATGCGTTCATCGGCCTCGCACAACTGCAGCACCACTTCTCTCGCCTTTTGAATATTGCTGGAGTAGCTGATGCCAATAATTAAGTTTTCTCGTCTCAGTGGTTCAGAAGAAAAATTGACAATTTTATCATTAGAAAGATTGCCGTTTGGAATAATAACCGCCTGATTGCTAAAGGTCGTAAGCTTAGTATTGAAAACGGTGATCTGATTTACCGTTCCTTCAACCCCTTGGGCAGATATGAAGTCTCCAACCTTAAAGGGTTTGAAGATTAAAATCAGGATTCCGCCGGCGAAATTCGCTAATGAACCTTGTAGTGCTAGACCTAAAGCCAAACCCGCAGCACCGAGCATAGCAATAAGCGATGAGGTCTCTACACCTAGCTGGGTAATAATCATTACGATTAAAACAACCTTAAGTGTAATACTAATAAAATCTTCTAGAAACTGTTCTAGAGTGCGATCGAAGTCTTTGCGATCAAAGAATTTTGCAACAGCTATATCGATTAATCGAATTACCCACCAACCGACAAAGGCTGTAATCATTGCACTAGCTATATTCGGAAGTACCTCCCATAGAAGGTTAATCATTTGCTCAAGATGTTTCTCGTAATCCTTTAAGGTTTGTTTAATCATGATACAGCTCGTTGAATAGTTGTGATGTATTAAAAATCGGTAAAGAACAACTGCCCTTAACGCACACAAATATAGGCGTTTGCTTTAAATCGGCTTCTCTGCGTAGCAGCCCATTTGAGTTCGGTTTTTTAGCTGCGGCCAACACGCTATTAGGTAGATAATGTCGACTCACTTCACGCCCTTTTTGTTCGTAATCTTCCCCAATAATAGCGATCTCATGAAACTCAAACTGATCGTATAAGGCCAGCTGCAGCCAGGCCGAATAGCTTCGTGGGTGCTTTGTGCATTGAGACCTCATGGCTTGCACTAGATCAGACGCCCTTTTGCTGTACTGAGGTTTGCTTAAGAGGGCCCCTAATCGAAATAAATTTTTTCCCATTAGGGCGTTTGAGCTGCTGATTACATTGTCTTCTACCTCTAAGGTTCGCCTTACTACTTGTTTTTGAAGATCAGAGGTGAAATAGAAGAAGCCATTGGGCGCATCAAAATGAGCGCTGACATATCGGCTCAGATGCTCAGCCCGATCTAGGTACTTAAGGTCAAAGGTGAGCTCATAGAGGTCGATGAAGCATTGAATACAGAGCGCATAGTCTTCTAGAAATCCGTCGACATCTGTAGTAGCGGTGTTTTTTATGCGTACCAAACGCCCATCTTGATCGATGCGATCAGAAAGCATTTGTGCCGCGTTTACGGCCAAATTAAGGTAACGGCCTTTTACGGTATCCATCAAATCAAGGTAGCGAATGCTATGGGTAAGCGCGCTTACAACTAGGGCATTCCATGAGCTTATGATTTTGTCGTCGCAGGCCGGTTTTTGGCGTTTCTGCTGAAACAGCTGTAGTCTGCCCAGTCCAGTTTCTATTGATTTCTCTAAAGTTTGAACCGAAATTGTTAATGTATGAGCCAGCTCTTCATTGGACTCTGTTCGGTACAATAAATAGTGACCGTGCTCCCAGTGTCCTAGTTCGTTTACATTGTAAACCACTGCGAAAAGCTCATAGAGATCGCCCAAAGCTTGCTTTAGTTCTTCTTGCGTAAATCGATAATAGGCGCCTTCTAGCTGTTGGCCCGATCCGTCTAATGAGTCGGCATCTAAAGAGGCGAAAAATCCTTTTGAAACTTCATCGTACAGCCACTGTTCTAAAAAGTCTATTGTTTTTATCGCAACGTATTGATACCATGTATTGCCAGTTACGGCAAAGGCTTTGGTATAAAGGCTGAGCAGTTGCGCGTTGTCGTAGGCCATTTTTTCGAAGTGCACTACGTGCCAGCGATTGTCTACGCTGTAACGCGAAAATCCGCCGTTAATAGGGTCGAATAGGGCACCATAAGACATGCGATCAAGGCTTTTTTGAACGTGGTCAAACACGCGCTCGTTCGGGCGGAGCAGGTGGTAGTGCAGCGCAAATTCTAAGGTATTGGGCATCATGAACTTGGGCGCTCCTTTAAAGCCTCCGTATTCGGTATCTACCGCGCTTAGGTATTCGTGAACAAGTTCTTCAAATTCACCCTTAGGCCAAATCGTATTGAGCTGATCAGCTGAAGGGGTTTCGGCCATCGCTTTCAAGCCTCTTGAGAGGCTTGTTGCGTATTCGAGTACCCGCTCGCGATCGTTCACATAGAGTTGATGAAGGTCGC
>JAURPW010000063.1:0-11643 GCA_030836435.1 Flavobacteriaceae bacterium | reverse complement strand
TGCCGCCTTTCAATAGCCCCACAACCCCGGTATGAGCTACTCCAGTTTGCACCTCGATACCTAGTTTTCTAAGGTGCTCGGCAATTTTTTCAGCGGTTTTGTACTCTCGGTTGCCAAGCTCAGGATGCTGATGAAAATCTCTTCTCCACTCGATTACTTTAGCTTCTAGTTGATTAAATTCTTCTTGATCAACTATTTGGGCTCTTAGTGATTCAAATGAAAAGAGGGTGACCCCTATAAAAAATAGATAGTGTAAATGGCGCATTGTTTTCGGTTAAAACTTGTTACTAAATATATAAAGAAGAACGGGCAGGGCCTCAGCAAATTCAATAAATTCACGAGTATAAAGCGTAATTGATTAATGAAGTATTTAGAAGCTTTAAATCAGGCCCAAAGAGAAGCGGTTCTGCACAAAGATGGCCCTCTAATGGTCATTGCGGGCGCTGGTTCTGGAAAGACTCGTGTGTTAACCTATAGAATCGCTCACCTTATAGGTTCTGGAGTTGATGGATTCTCCATTTTAGCTTTAACCTTTACGAATAAAGCAGCTAGAGAGATGAAGAATCGCATCGCTACTTTGGTCGGAGAAAGCGAGGCTAAAAATCTATGGATGGGCACTTTTCATTCGGTTTTTGCAAGGCTGCTGCGCGCAGATGGGCACCATCTTGGATTTCCCAGCAACTTTAGTATATACGACACCCAAGATTCACAGCGGTTAATCAGCTCTATTATCAAAGAAATGGGGTTAGATAAAGACGTCTATAAGTACAAGCAGATTCAACAGCGCATATCATCTTTTAAAAATAATTTGATTACCGTCAAGGCCTATTTTCAAAACCCTGAACTGCAAGAGGCTGATGCCATAGCGCGAAGACCGCGAATTGGAGATATTTATAAGGAGTATGTTGATCGCTGCTTTCGGGCAGGGGCTATGGACTTTGACGATCTGTTGCTGCGAACAAATGAGCTATTGAGCCGATTTCCAGAGGTTTTACTCAAATACCAAGAGCGATTCAGGTATATATTAGTCGATGAGTATCAAGACACCAATCACTCTCAGTATTTGATTGTTAGAGCTCTATCTGACCGGTTTCAGAATATTTGTGTGGTAGGCGACGACGCACAAAGTATCTATTCGTTTAGAGGGGCAAATATCGATAACATGCTCAATTTTCAGCGCGATTACGACGGGGTAGCTGTTTATCGCCTAGAGCAAAATTACCGGTCAACCGCTACCATAGTAAACGCAGCCAATTCGGTCATTGCTAAAAACAGGGACCAGCTTGAAAAAAAGGTGTGGACCGACAATGCCGTAGGAAATCCGATTATCGTGCACCGCAGCCCGACAGATGCCGATGAGGGGCGCTTCGTGGCGAGCACCATCTTTGAGAACAAGATGAATGAACAGCGCAATAATCATGAATTTGCGGTGCTTTACCGCACCAACTCTCAATCTAGGGCTATAGAAGACGCGCTCAGAAAGAGAGACATTCCGTACCGTATCTATGGAGGGCTATCGTTCTATCAGCGCAAAGAGATCAAAGACTTGTTGGCCTATCTAAGATTAGTTGTAAATCCCAAAGATGAGGAGGCCTTCATGCGCGTGGTTAATTTTCCCGCGCGTGGTATTGGACAATCTACTTTAGAGAAAGTGGCTGTGTCGGCCAATACCAAAGGCATGAGTGCCTTTGAGTTCATAGAGGATGAGGCAGCTCTATCGAGCGCTTCAATTGGGGGTTCGATACGGAACAAGCTGATTCAGTTTAGCACCATGATTCGTAGTTTCCAGTTAATTAATAACGCTCATAACGCCTTTGAAACAGCTGAGCATGTTGCTCGCAAAACAGGGCTCATTCAAGAGTTTAAAAAAGACGGAACGCCCGAAGGTGTGGCGCGTTTAGAAAACCTCGAAGAGCTTTTGAACGGTATGCAAGACTTCGTAGAAGGACAAAAAGAAATAGACGAAGCAACGGGGTCATTACAGGAATTTTTGGAAGATGTTGCGCTGGCGACTGATTTAGACAAGGCTTTAGATAACGATGACCGCGTTGCGCTAATGACCATTCACTTGGCCAAGGGATTGGAGTTTAAGCAGGTCTTTGTCGTTGGATTAGAAGAGGACTTATTTCCGTCTGCCATGAGTATGAATACCCGTTCAGAGTTAGAAGAAGAACGTCGGCTATTCTATGTGGCCCTTACTAGGGCAGAAGAACAGGCGTATCTTACCTACACGATTAACCGTTACCGCTGGGGAAAGTTAATCGATGCTGAACCTAGTCGCTTTATCGGTGAGATTGATCCGCAATACGTTGATAATCGCGTGTTAGATGCCGGTGTTTCGTTTAGAAGATTTGTAGATCCATCGCTTTTTGGGGAAGTAGATCACTCTAAGTTGCGGCAGGTTAAACCTCAAGGCATGGATCCTGCACAGCGTAAAAAACCGACCGAAGAACAGCTGAGAAGATTGAGAAAAATTAAGCCCACACAGGCGACAGCTGCCGTTGAGCAGGCGATGCTATACCACGATTTAAAGGAGGGTATCAAGGTTAATCATGAGCGCTTCGGAAGAGGGGTCGTAAAATCAATTATAGGAATAGGCGCCGAAAAAAAGGCAGAAATTGAATTCGAGACGGGTGGAATTAAGACACTACTTCTGCGATTCGCCAAACTATCAGTTATAAACTAAAAAAGCCCTCAAGGAGGGCTTTTTAGATTGTTGGGTAGAACCCTTTACTATTGAATAGATGGGTCTTTCATACCGTCTTCGATCATCGAATAGAACTGATCGAGTTTAGGTAATACTACAATACGGGTTCTTCTATTGCGCGCTCTATTGGCTGCAGAATTATTCTCTACAAGAGGGGCGTAGTAGCTTCTACCCGCTGCGGTCATACGCTTAGGATCTACCTTGAATTCGTTTTGAAGAATACGAACAATCGCTGTGGCACGCTTAACAGATAGGTCCCAGTTGTCTTTGATTTCTACATTGGTTTTGTAAGGCACATTATCAGTGTGTCCTTCAACCATAAACTCAAAATCAGGTTTGGCGTTTACCACTGTAGCCACCTTACCTAAGATGCGTTTTGCTTCTTCAGAAACACTGTAGCTTCCGCTTCTAAACAGAAGCTTATCAGCAATAGAGACGAACACAACACCTTTCTCTACATTGATTTCAATGTCTTGATCGTTCAGATTTCCGAGTGCACCTTTTAAACTAGCCACTAAAGCAAGGTTTACTGAGTCTCTTCGGGTGATTGCGTTTTGGAGTTTGTTGATGGTCAACTCTTTCTCCTTAAGACTTTCAAGTGTCTTTTCAAGGTTTTCTGCGCCTTTAGAAGTTAGCGTAGTGAAGTTGTCCATGTTGTTGATCAAATCTTGATTGTTTGATCT
Organism: Flavobacteriaceae bacterium; assembly: GCA_030836435.1. Taxonomy (GTDB): domain Bacteria; phylum Bacteroidota; class Bacteroidia; order Flavobacteriales; family Flavobacteriaceae; genus UBA3478. Next base: position 8,253 of record JAURPW010000063.1, on the reverse strand, counting down.
AAGGAAATTGTTCTGGTCTGATAAGGCCTTAACCTGAGCCTCATACTTGCCAATTTCAGAGGCATAGTCGTTCATGGTTCTTTTGGTTGAAGCCAATTCAGACTTAGTGCTTTCGAGGTCTTTATTAACTGTGTTGAACCTTTTTGACGAGACGCAAGATCCCAAGGTTAGTGCGACAAACGCAACAGATAAAACGTGTAATTTCATAATAATTGATTTTTCAACATTAAAAGTAGCAAATACTTTGCCAAACTTTAGAAGGAACCCAGACTATTTTACAATCTTTTTTCTGCCTAAAACAAAGTGATGAAACACGATTGAAAAGGGAGATCTAATAATTGCTGTTGGCCGAATTTCTCTTCTTTTTACTGCTAAAGAAGAAAGAGAGAGGTAAAAGTTGAAATGTGCTCTTAGCACTGACAACGTGTGAAGTGGCTTTCCTTGAAAGAGAAATAAAAGACCCGCGATACCGTCTAGAATTAAGCGAATGAGCAGAACCATTGCACGTTCTTTTGCTCCAAGGTTTTTGGCAAGTGTAAATAACGAATTGCGAAAATTCAAATAGGTCTTAAAGGGATTGGCGTTGCTCAATGTAGATCCGCCGAGATGGTAAACGCAACTATTATGCGTATACCACAGTTGATAGCCTTTGTGCTGAGCTCTCCAGCACAGGTCTATTTCTTCTTGATGCGCAAAATAATCGGCATCAAATTGACCGACTTCGTAAAAGACCGTTTTTTTGATGAACATACAAGCTCCAGTGGTCCAAAAAACCGAACGCTCATCGTTGTATTGCCCTTCATCTCGTTCAATGGATTGAAAAAGTCTTCCTCTGCAATACGGATAGCCTAGGTAATCTAGAAATCCGCCTGCTGCCCCGGCGTATTCAAAGCATTCTGGATGGCGTTCACTGCGAATCTTTGGTTGAACTGCTGCTATATAGTCGTTCTCCTTTAAGAGCTCTAAGGGCCTCAGGGTGTAGTTTGGACTCACCCTAATATCCGAATTTAGTAAGCACCAGTAAGGTTCTTCTACTGATTGAAGGCCTCGATTGTATCCTTCTGCAAACCCGTAATTTCTATCTAAAACAATGCACTTGACCTGCGTAGGGTAGTGACCTCTGATCCAAGCAACCGATTGGTCTTCTGACTGATTATCGATGATATAAATTTGAGCATCACCAGAATGGTCTATTACTGAAGGTAGAAAACGCTCTAATAATTCTTGGCCATTGTAATTTAAAATGACCACGGCTAGTTCTTTCATTTAACGCTACAGATTATCAGGAAAGTTTTCGATTTGATGGTAACTCTGGTCTGGGCCATTCCATTGAAATATCAAGTGTTGAAGGCCGTTGGTCAAGACGAGTGTTTCAGGTTTTAATTCATAAGCGTATCGCTGCATCTGATAAACCGCGGTCTCATCTAACTTTACTGAGCTGGCTTTGCACTCTATTAGCGCAGAGAATCGACCGTCGGTGGTTGTTAGCGCAAGATCAAAGCGTGAACGCTTTTGTGCGGTGTGAACGGCTCGTTCTATGAGTATCCGACTCGCAGGTACATTTTTGTGATGCATCAAAAAGTGAACAACGTGTTGACGCACCCATTCTTCTGGGGTTAATGGAAGGTATTTTTTTCGAATCACGTCCCATATTAGCCGACTGTTTTCGGTATTTTTAACCTTGAATCGAGCCGGGGGTAAATTCAATATATCTTGCTCCATACCAGGCTACAATATTACCAAATTCCTATGCGATTAGAGCGCTTAAAGTCTCATTTGGCTAATGAAAAGTTGGCAAGTTGCTATATAATTTACGGTGATGAGTCTTATTTCATAGATGAATTGGGCAGCTGGTTTGAGCAAACAATCGTTGAAGAAGACTTTAGAGACTTTAACCAAACCGTACTTTATGGGTCTGATTTGGGAATGTCTCAAGTAATTGAGCGTGCACGCCAGCTTCCCATGATGTATCCTAGAACGCTGGTTCTTGTGCGTCAGGCCCAGGCATTATCTCGGCAATTGACCGAATTAGAGTCGTATCTAGAGCATCCGAACAATCAGTGTGTATTGGTTTTTTTGATGCACAGTACGAGCATAGATAGAAGAAAGAAGGTGATCAAGGAAATTGAGCGCCAAGAGGGACTCATTGAGTGCAAGAAGTTGTATGAAAACGAGGTGCCACAATGGTTCGACAACGAACTTCAAAAAATGGATCTCGCGTTTGATCCTAAGGCCAAACAACTCTTTTTAGCCGCAGTAGGTACTGATCCAAAACGGATACAGAGTGAGCTTCAAAAAATTCAATTGGCTCAAAGTGACATTAAGCAGGTTGAAATAGAGCATATAGAGCGATTCGTAGGCGTGCACCGCACCTTTAATGTGTTTGAGTTACAGAAAGCGCTTAGCCTAGGCTCGATGAACAAAGCTTCAGATATTCTAGCTTATTTCGCTGAAAACGCGAAAGATCACCCGATTCAAATGACGTTACCGGTTTTATTCTCATTTTTCAACAAGGTGTTTAAGTTTCAGGCGCTAAAGAATAAGACAGAGGCTTCTAAGGTTTTAGGAGTATCGCCTTACTTTATTAAAGACTATCAAAACGCAGCACGGATTTATAGCATGAAGCGCTTAACAGTCTTGTTATCTGATCTTAGACGTATTGATTTGAAATCAAAAGGAGTAGGCCAGTTAGCCTCTGCTCATGTAAGCACCGAACTGTATCAGGCCTTGAGCTTGGCACTTATTGCTTAAAACAAAGATGGAAAACGGTGCGGATTGGCCTCGTGCATCATTTGGTACAGTGTTTTAAAAATTTCTTCTGCATTAGGCTTTGAAAAATAATCACCGTCTGAGCCATAGGCTGGTCGATGTTCTTTAGAACACAAAGTGACCGGTTTGCTGTCTAAATAGCGGTATCCGCCTTGTTTCTCTAGAATTTGTTGCAACAAGTAGCCTGAATATCCTCCTGGTACATCCTCGTCAATAATAGCCAAACGATTGGTTTTCTTAATGCTCTCAACACACTGGTTCTCTACATCAAACGGCCATAGTGTTTGCACGTCAATTAATTCTATGGTGATTCCTCGAGATTCCAGTGAGGGTATAACCTCCTGAACGATGCGCAAGGTAGATCCGTAACTCACAACGGTTATGTCTGTTCCCCTATGCACGTGCTCAACTACTCCGATGGGAACGGTGAATTTTCCAAGATTTTCGGGTAGCCGTTCCTTTAATCGATAGGCATTTAGCGGCTCAATAATGAGCCCGGGCTCATTAGCCTTTAGCAAGGTGTTGTACATTCCAGCGGCCTGGGTCATATTTCGAGGCGATAAGATGTAGATGCCTCTCAACAAATGAACTAAGCCTCCCATTGGCGAACCCGAATGCCATATTCCCTCTAAACGATGCCCTCGAGTTCGAATTATAAGTGGCGCAACTTGTTGACCTACTGATCTGTAGCGAAGGGTAGCTAAATCATCAGTCAATATATTTATGGCGTAGAAGATATAATCTAAATATTGTATCTCAGCAATTGGTCTCAAGCCGCGCATGGCCAAACCGATGCCTTGCCCAATAATACTCGCTTCTCGTATACTGGTGTCGAACACACGGCTCTCTCCGAAGTGTTCTTGAAGGCCCTCTAGCGCTTTATTGACACCTCCAATTTTTCCAGTATCTTCTCCGAAAATCACTACCCTAGGGTCGTCACTCAGGAGCGCCTTGAAGTTTTCTTGGAGAATTTGCCTTCCGTCTACCAAAGGTGCATTTTCGGCATATGCGGCTTCTGTTGTAGCCACCTTGAGTAGTGAGCCGGCTGTATCGTCAATCAAATCTGAGCTGTAATGGCTAGATTCGGTGACTTTTATTTGGTCTATCAGCTGAATCACTTCCGCTCTCCACGGCGAGTTGTAATCGGAATCGCTATGCGTTAAGAGTCCTTGGGCGGCAGAAAGCACGTCTCTCTTCAAAACTAGTTTCTTAACCTTTAACGACTGAAAAACGTCTTTTAACGTGCTGGGTAGACTTAATTGATTGTCGGTAAGAATAGCATAGAGTTGATCACGGTAGTGCTTAGCGGTCGTTTGAAACTCTTCAAATGCGTCTTTTTTGGCCTTGGCCACTGAAAGTTCTATCTCATTCTCAATACGCTCGAGCTCTTCTTTAGAAGAGAATTCTTTCTCGAGTATCCACTCTTTAAATAATTTTAGACAGTCGTTGTCTCTTTCCCATTGAAGCCTCTCGTCAGTCTTATAGCGTTCGTGTGAGCCAGAGGTGCTGTGGCCCTGTGGCTGGGTTAGTTCAGTAACGTGAACCAGCACAGGAATATGAAACGTTCTGCACAATTGCTCGGCTTTTTGATACGCTTCAATAAGCCCGCCGTAATCCCAACCCTTAACCTCTATAATTTCGATGCCTGCGTGCTGTTTGTTGCGCTTAAAGCCCTTGAGCGCCTTAGAAATGCTTTGCTTAACCGTGTGGTATTCTGAGGGTACCGAAATGCCGTATTCATCATCCCAAACACTAATAATCAGCGGAACCTGCATCACAGCCGCCGCATTCATTACCTCAAAAAAAAGTCCTTCAGAAGTTGAGGCGTTTCCAATGGTTCCCCAGGCTATCTCGTTTCCGGATACAGAGAACTTTTCGGGCTGTAGTTGCTCGTGATGCATTCGGTAGAATGAAGAGGCCTGAGCTAATCCTAGAAGTCTGGGCATTTGACCCGCGGTAGAGGAGATGTCTGAAATCGAATTAAAGCGCCCTGTTTGGTCAAGCCAGCCGGAATCTTTGCTCCACATGGGAGAAGAAAAGTGTCCGGTCATCTGCCGACCACCATGCATGGGCTCTAATGCCAAATCGGTAGTACCAAAGAGTGTGTGAAAAAAAGATTTTGGGTCTAAAAGGCCTTGAGCAAGAAGTAGGGTTTGATCGCGGTAGTAACCACTTCTGTAATCGCCCTTTCTAAAAAATTTACTCATGGCGATTTGGGGAAGCTCTTTTCCGTCGCCAAAGATGCCAAACTTAGACCTTCCTAAGAGCACTTCTTTTCGCCCTAGAATACTGCACACGCGACTGGTAAAGGCAACCCTGTAGTCGTTGAGGATTTCGCTTTGAAATTCCTGAAATGTCATCTCGCTGTTTGCCATAACGTCGCTTGCGATGCGCCACGCAAAAATAAGCAAATAAAGGGCTTAGAACAGGGAGCGCGTAAACAATCTACTTAGCGTCTCAAACTCAAGGGTTAAGACAAATCTGATCTTTGTGGCATAATCACTGTCAAAGGTCTCAAAGCCTCTATGGCTATGAACGGGAAAGTAGACTTCCAAATAATCAGGGACTAGGTTCAGTCTCATTCCGGATCCGTAGAGATACCGCGCAGACTCACCTTGATTCTTAATTATGCCCAGCTCGGTATAGACCTCTACAAAACGCCACAGGTTTATCGCCGCCGTAGACGATAGAATGGCACGATTGGATAGTCCTTGCTCTACCTCAGAAACAAAGGCTCCTTCGGCTCGAATCAACTGCTGTGCAGATAGGCCTTCAGATTCAGAGCGGCCGATTAGGCTAAAGTCATAGAGGTAGTCGTTCGGGCGCCCGATAGAAAAGCTAAAAAAGTCATTAGGCGTTGAATTTCTTAGAAATAGTCCGCCAAACACGCGCAGGCTTATTTGTGTGTTGTTATCGAAAAGTCTTCTGTATTCGGCAGATGATGCTACTTTGATAAACGAATCGGCGAATTGCAGGTCTGCTAGCAGGCTCTTAAAATTGAATAGGCTTTGTTTTATTTTCTGATACCTAAAATTTAAGACGATGTAGTCGGGGTTTTCTAAAACCTCTTGTGTCTCTGCATCGCGGTCAAGTGTTCTTGAGACCGCCCTTACTCTAGCAAAGAACGATTGATTGGTGCGTGAGGTTATTCCTTCTACGTTTTGATTTAACCTAATGTATGGGGTGAAGGTGCTGTATCGCGAATTGACATTAAAATGCTGTGATAAACCAAAAATACCGGCGGTTAAACGGCTTCGTTTTTCGTCGTTTAACCAGTGGTTAGAAGCGATGTTGAATGCGCCAATTAGCGACTTTTCTTTACTTGAATAAAAGGGGGCAAACTGGTACTCTATAGGTTTTGTTACGAGCGATTCATTTGAGATTTGGGCGCCGACTGAAATGCCGTCATAAATATTGAACAGGGCTTGTGGGGTGAGGTATAGTTGACTATACCTTAAATCGTCTAGATCGGTGAACGGAAGAATTTTGAGTGGGCTTTTAAAGAGCTTACTTCTCGGATTATTAATATTATTAGCACTATTAAATTCTGGAGTTTCTAAATACGGATTAACGATGTAGCGCGCCTTTTTGGTGGCGTCAAAACGAAGCCAGGTTTCATGAGTTGAGTTGCTGATCCACTGATGAGCCACCTCTTTAGTTCCTACAAATTGGGAAACTTTCACCGGAAGCGGATAGATTCCGGTATAGCTTACCCGCACCGAATCAGTCTCGGTTGAGCGCTTAACCTCAAGAATTCTAAAATCGGTGCGCTCGCGGGTTTGGAGTAAGCGATCTGAGACTACAGGAGCAGTAGTTTGGGGTGACAAAAACCACTTTAAATCGAATCCCGACACCCCTGAGCTTAAATACGAGGCTTTTTGGTAATCGAGAAGGGCTCGTGCATTTTCGGTGGAGGTATTGCGATCAAAGCTCATTCTGAATAACTGAGCGGCCCTAACTGGATTAGCTATACTGTAATTGTAGTTTAAAAGTTCTGCGGTTGGGGTTAAGAGCGGCTGATCTAAATTCTGATTGTCAATAAACCGATTCAACCATTTAAAGTGCTCGTTTACGGTTATCTGCCCGAATCTATACCGATTCAACGGCCATAGGCGTGAAAATTTACCGATGAGCTTTAAGTTGTTGTATCTGAGTTCAATATAGTTTTCTAGTTGGTACTGTACGTATCCGTCCAGATAAAAGTGTTCACGTTGCATATTACTGTCAAACCCCAATAACAACTGCTTGCGCATCAGTGTTTTTAACAGCTTGAGTTCTTGGACAAATTCATCTGGGTAGGGCGAGAGAATACTGGGAAAATCGGTAATTAATTTAATGGGGCTTTCAGCGTATTCACTAGAGGTGAGAATCAAATTTTTAGTGTCGAGCATAGGTAAAGCCTGCTTGGCAAATGCGATAACTCGCTCTAAGGTTTCTATCGGATTATTGAGGTTTTTAGCCAGTTTTGAATCGATGTGAACCGACCACTTAGTCGTTTTGTAATGCAGCAAACTTTGGTCGTTGTGGTCTATTACTAAAAGCGGGGGATTAGCTGTAATTCCAGAAAAATCAAAAAATGAACTCGAGGGTAGATCACTGTGAATAAAATGATTGTCTCCGCGATCAAAAGTCAGGTCATAGAGAACGAGTCCGGTATGTTGATCTCCTCTGTTAAAGTGATGGTATGCTTCTGACACGGTGCTTTCTAGCGGCACAGGGAGTATAAGACTGTTTTTTAGCCAGAGTGTTTCATTCTCGTCTATGCCATAACCTGTGAACTTAATATCCGGAAGCTTGAGTTTGTAGTTCACCTCAAGCTCAATAAAATCACCGTTAATAGATGGGGGGAGACTAACCTCTAACACATCATAGTCTATACGCTTATAGCTCAGCTGCTCTGATTGATGCGTAATCACTAGGTCAAAAGTAAAGCCTCTTTCGTTGTCATTCGCCAAGTGAAAACTGCGGTCAAATCGCTGCTGAAAGGAGAGGCCTAAAGGACTGTTTTTGGAAGAAAAGGAGTGGTTCCAATCGTATAGATGTACGGTGTTTGATCGGCTAAACGCTTCTTTTTGAAAGCTGAGCGTGCTGTTGACTTCGAGGCTATTGGCTGAGTGATTCCAATACACCTGTGCTTTAAGCACTGAGGGCGTAGTAGTTTGAGCACCTAGCCACCAAGCGTTTAGGAATAATAAGAAAGCGTGTAAAAACCGTAAACGCATTAGAAATTGGGCCTTAGCTCTCGACCCTTGTAAAATGCTAACACCACCGAGACTACCTCGTCAGCAGTGTCTACTATCTTGAAGAGGTCAAGGTCTTCAGCTGAAATTGTTTTTTCGGCAAGAAGAGTGTCTTTTATCCAATCGATCAGGCCTCCCCAAAATGTTGATCCGACTAAAATGATAGGGAATCGCTTGATTTTATGCGTTTGAATAAGGGTAAGGGCCTCGAATAATTCATCTAGTGTTCCAAACCCTCCTGGCA
>JAURPW010000062.1:0-8141 GCA_030836435.1 Flavobacteriaceae bacterium | reverse complement strand
TATAGGTCTCGGCTGTAAAGGGGTTGTAGGCAGTGATTATAGACCGACCTTTTTGGCCGGTGCCCTCAAAAAGGGTGTCTCCTACAAATTCTAATCCCTGCGTATAGTAAGCCGTATCGTGCGCATAGGTCGCCACTAACTCAGCTTTCCACTTAACAGGAGGAGTAGAGGCGAAGATGGAGATTGTTTTCTTCTCAGTTTTCGGGCCGTCAGCGGTGGTTAAACGCAGATTTAATTCGTGTTTTCCAAGGGAGAATTGATTTAAGGCGATCTGCTGATCTTGAAAGTCAATCAGCTGTTTATTGGATTCAATTCCGATCAGTTGGGCGGATGGGTCGCTCAATTCAAAACGCAAACTGTCGTCTTGATGAAGTATAGGGGCATGCGTTTGGAAGCGCACAATTCTCTCGGATACCGATTTTTTGGCTTCGCAAGCCGAAAGCATCAGCGCGCTAATTGAATAGATAAAAACGATCCATTTCATACCGAAAATTACAGTTTAGTTGCGCGGGCTACAAATTTAAAAGACCTTATCTTTGTATTGGGCAAGTCCTACACGACCAGCTCCTACAGAATCCCCCAGGGCGGGAACGCAGCAAGGGTAAGTAGTTGTAGCGGTGCGATGTAGGGCACTTGCCTTTTTTTGTATGAAAACGAAAAAGGTAATTGTAGTTTCAGGCGCCTCCTCGGGAATAGGAAAAGCCATAGCCGAGCATCTTTCTGCTCTGGGGCATGTGGTCTACGGCACCTCTAGAAATCCTTCACAAAGTACTCAGCCTCAGCAATATCAGTTGCTTAGCCTCGATGTCACTTCAGATCAGAGCACAGCCGAATTGGTTCAAACGGTGCTCGATAGAGAGGGAAGAATTGACGTGCTGATCAATAATGCGGGCAAGGGAATGACAGGGCCGGTAGAGGAGACTCCGTTGACGGAGGTTCAGGCCCTTTTTGATCTCAATTATTTTGGTGCGCTGCGAATGATACAAGCGGTATTGCCCGCAATGAGGTCTCAACGATCTGGGCTGATTGTCAATGTGAGTTCAATTGCTGGATACATGGGTTTACCCTATAGAGCCCATTATTCTGCGGTAAAGTCGGCCTTGAGTATGCTCACTGAAGGGCTTAGATTAGAACTGAAGTCATTTGGTATAGCCGTCGTTAATTTGGCACCCGGAGACTTTGCTACCAATATAGCCTCTGGAAGGTACCATGCCCCCCTGATGGAAAATTCGCCCTACTACACTACGTATAAAGATCAGCTAGAACAGTTCGACACCCATGTACATAAAGGAGCTTCGCCAGTAGCGGTCGCGCTCTTTATTGAAGGTTTGATGCAAAGACAATCGACAAAACCGCACTATTTTGTAGCTTCGGCCTTACAAAAACTATCCGCCAGCGTGTTGAAGAAAATTCTTCCTCAGAAGTGGTTTGAACGCATGCTCGCTAAACACTATAACCTACCCTTATGAAATTTTTTATAGACACTGCAAACCTTGAACAGATAAAAGAAGCCCAAGACTTGGGCATTATTGATGGCGTAACTACCAACCCCTCTCTGATGGCCAAAGAGGGGATAGCTGGAGAACAGCGTATTTTAGACCATTACAAGGCCATTTGCGACATTGTTGACGGTGACGTGTCTGCTGAAGTCATTGCAACTGATTTCAAAACCATGATTAAAGAAGGCGAAATACTCGCTGAGCTTCATCCGCAGATTGTGGTCAAGGTGCCGATCATTAGAGAAGGTCTTAAGGCGATCTCTTATTTTTCTAAAAAGGGGATACGAACCAATTGTACGCTAATTTTCTCTTCAGGTCAGGCCTTGCTTGCTGCAAAGGCTGGGGCTAGTTATGTTTCGCCCTTTATTGGACGGCTTGACGACATATCTTCTGACGGATTAATCCTTATTGAAGACATAAGAACCATATTTGACAATTACGACTTCGGCACTGAGATATTGGCTGCTTCGGTCAGAAATGCGATGCATATTATTGAATGTGCCAAGATTGGTGCTGACGTAATGACTGGTCCGCTCTCGGCCATGGAATCGCTACTTAATCATCCGCTAACAGAAAAAGGGCTAGCTACCTTTTTAGCGGATCACAAGAAATTAAACGGATAATACCTCAATGCTTACAGTTTCTAATCTTTCGATTCAATTCGGAAAAAGAGTCTTATTTGACGAAGTAAACGTGACCTTTACCCAAGGCAATTGCTACGGGATTATCGGGGCCAATGGTGCGGGGAAATCTACCTTCATGAAGGTGCTTTCTAGAAAAATGGATCCCACCTCTGGACGGGTAATATTAGAACCCGGAAAGCGTATGTCTGTCTTGGAGCAAAATCACAACGCTTGTGACTCTTTTCCAGTTTTAGAAACGGTTTTGAGAGGAAATCAACCGCTTTTTGAAGTAAAGCAAGAAATCGACGCCCTATATGCCGATTACGACGACGCTAAAGCCGATCGTATAGGAGAGTTACAAGTGCAATTTGAAGAGATGAATGGGTGGAATGCTGAAAGTGACGCTGCTGCGCTTCTCTCAAACTTGGGCATAAAGGAAGATTATCACTTCCAAATGATGTCTGATGTTGACCCTAAGCTTAAGGTGCGCATTCTATTGGCCCAGGCGCTTTTTGGAAATCCAGATGTGCTCATTATGGATGAGCCTACTAACGACCTTGATTACGAGACTATTAGTTGGCTAGAAGATTTTTTAGCCAATTACGAAAATACGGTACTGGTAGTGTCGCACGACCGTCACTTTTTAGATGCGGTGTGCACCCATGTGGCCGATATCGACTTTGGGTAGATTAATCTGTTCAGTGGCAACTATACCTTCTGGTATGAAAGCAGCCAATTGGCGGCTAGACAGCGCGCCCAGCAAAATAAGAAGGCAGAGGAAAAGGCCAAAGAGCTTCAAGAGTTTATACTGCGATTCAGTGCGAATGTGGCCAAGAGTAAGCAGGCTACCTCACGAAAGAAAATGCTTGAAAAGCTAAAGGTCGAAGACATTAAACCTTCTTCGAGACGCTACCCGGCCATTATTTTTGAGAAGGAGCGTGAAGCGGGTGATCAGATCTTGAATATCACTAATCTTCAGGCGCATTCTGAAGAGGGCGAGGTGCTGTTTAAAGGAGTAGATCTCAACTTGGTCAAGTCAGATAAAGTGGCTATTATTTCTAGAGATTCCCGTGCAACTTCGGGATTTTATCAAATCATTTCTGGCAATCAGCAGCCGGTAAGTGGCGAGGTTCAATGGGGGGTCACCACTACCCAATCGTATTTGCCAGCAGATAATGAGGCCTATTTTACCGATCCTGTCAGCCTAGTAGATTGGCTTCGAAACTATGCTAAGACAGAAGAAGAAAAAGAAGAGGTGCACTTAAGGGGCTTTTTAGGAAAGATGCTCTTTAGCGGAGAGGAAGCTCTAAAGAAGTGTACTGTCTTATCTGGAGGAGAAAAGGTGCGCTGTATGCTCAGCAAAATGATGCTTCAACGCGCTAACGTGCTACTCCTAGATGAGCCCACTAATCACCTTGACTTGGAGAGTATAACCGCATTCAACAATTCGTTAAAGAACTTTAAGGGAACCGTCTTGTTAACTACTCACGATCACGAATTTGTAAACACGGTGGCCAATCGCATGATCGAGCTAACTCCAAACGGGGTTATTGATCGCTACATGACCTTCGATGAGTACATGCAGAATGCTGACATTAAGGCACTACGTCACAAAATGTACGGCAGCTAAGCCCTCTTCTCTAGGCGTTAAAGTACTTGGAATTCCAAATAAACGGATTGAAATTTTTTCCCATGGCAAAGCCGTAGAATATGGCTAGACCTACAACACCTTTAAAGAAAAAGAAAAACAAAATCCAGAACTCAGCGCTTGAGTTGGCTTTGGAAAACATGCCCTCTGGTATCATAAGGGTAAGCACAAAGCTAAGGGCCGCTAATACGGCTAGCAGGTGAGCGGGTCCTCTAAACGGCCAAACCAACCATTTTCTGAGTAGGTTTAAGTCTGATCCCCATTGGTGTATGAGGTAGTAATACCCATTTCCCATTGGAGCAAAGAGCATAGGGTCGTCTTTGTCTTCTAGTTTAAAGAGCTTAGATGGTGCCATAATGTGCATTCCGTTTAGCTCAATTCCGTGCTGCTTTTCGAGAGATAGAATTCGCTCTTTCGCTTCAGGAGGTAATTGCGGCTTGAAATACTTCAAGGGCAAGAAGCGCAAACGGTAAGTTGTGGCTACTTCTTTAATCGCTGTGAGGTGATAAATGCGTTCGGTTTCAAGTTGATCGAAATCAAATGCATTGTCAACCGCTTGCTGATGAGAGAGCCTGTGATCGAGTGATTCATCGGCAAGGGTCAATGAACTTCCGATCATTGCTTCCCATTGATTCTTTTGAAGTTGAAAAGAGGAGTTTAACTGCGCAGATCGGAGTCGTTCCTTGAGATTTAAGCCTTTGAATTTCATCGAGTTTCTTTTTGATAGCGATACAAAATTAACAATTGAATCAATAGCCTAAAAGAAAATTAAGTTCTTAATTCTGCATTTAAGGTTGTCTGTAATTGAGTATAGATACGAGCCACTGCTTTGTCAATTTCTTTATCCGTTAAGGTCTTATTCGTATCGCCAAATTGCAATTGAATCGCATAGGATTTTTTGCTTTCTGGAACTCCTTTTCCGGTATACACATCGAAAAGGTTAACTGCTTTGAGTAATTTTCTCTCCGCTTCAAAACAGTGCGTGTAAATTTCGCCAAAGGTCGTGGCCTCTTCTAAAATAAGCGCAAGGTCTCTATAAACGATAGGGTGTTTAGAGATCTCTTTTAGTTTGAATTCACGTTGGTGGGCGTTTTCGATCAGATAATCCCAGTTTAGCCGCGCCCCAACAACCGGTTGGGACACTCCAAATGCCTTAGCCATTTTAGGATGAACGATGCCCATTTGGGCAATTAGGCTGGTTTTATTAAAGATCCCAATGCTCTCGCTATAGAGTGAAGATTCATCAATGGGTTTTTCTTCGAATTGGTTTAACTCTAGCTTTTGCAGCAGGGTATAGCACAGACTTTTTAAGTCGTATAGCGTGACCTTTTGGTCATCGACCATCCAGTGCTGTGGGTGTCTGCGTCCGGTAGCCATTAGCAGTAACTCGTGAGACTCGATCATGGTCGAATCTTCTTGGGAGTACACTTTTCCGAATTCAAAGATTTTAAGGTCTTTTTGCTGCCTGTTACTGTTAAAGGCTACCGTTTTTAATCCGCTGCTCAATAGCTCGGTGCGCATAGCCTGCAAATCGCTGCTCAAGGCATTCTGCAGCTCTATTTGAGCGGAGTTTTCATTGGCTTGAGTTAAACTATTGCTTAGGGTTTCGGTATACCCTAGAGCAACGAGGTGTTCTGCAACTTCATTTTGAAGCGTTATGTTGGTGTTTTCTTTAGCATTGGAAGGGGCGTAAAAGAACTTCTCAGGTATCGGAATGCGGTTATAGCCGTATACTCGCAGCACTTCTTCAATGACATCGATTTCACGCGTCACGTCGTTTCGATAGATGGGAACAACAATTCCTAGGCCGGCCTCTGTTTCGTTTAGTACCTTGAACTCCAGATGAGCTAAAATACTTTTGACATGCTCAGAGGGTAGCTGCGCTCCGGCGGTTTTATTTAGTTTGTCGTAGTTTAAGAAAAGGCTGACCGGAACAGCCTCTTTGGGGTAAAGTTCAATGAGGTCGCTGCTAATGGTTCCGTTGGCTAGTTCTTTAAGTAAAACGGCCGCCCGCTTTAGGGCTACCTTGCAGAAGCTGATATCAACGCCCCTTTCAAAACGAAACGACGCATCGGTGTGAAGCCCATGTCTTTTGGATGTTTTGCGGATGCTGATAGGATCAAAATAGGCGCTCTCTAACAAGACGCTGGTTGTGGATTCACTCACTCCAGAGGCTAGTCCGCCATAAACTCCAGCTATACAAAGTGGTTTTTCGGCATCACAGATAACTAAGTCTTCGGTATTTAGACTGCGCTCGACTCCATCAAGCGTAATGAGTTTTTCGTCTTTTTCGGCATTTCTGACGACAATCTTTTTTTGGCTGATCTTTTCGTAGTCAAAGGCATGGAGTGGTTGACCGAGTCCGTGAAGTACAAAGTTGGTAACGTCCACTACATTATTGATGGGGGTGAGGCCGATAGCTTTAAGCCTGTTTTGAAGCCATTCTGGTGATGGGTTAACCTGAAGGTTACTCACTACAATGCCCAAATAACGCGGAGCCTTTTCGGGAGCCAGTACGTCAATTTCGATTGGGGTGCTGTAGTTTTCAATAGAAAAATGACTGATGCTCACGGAGTTTAACGGCGGAAGCTGTTTGTTTTGGCCCAGACCCGCTCTGAGATCCCTAGCGACCCCGTAATGGCCCATGGCATCGGCCCGATTCGGTGTGAGTCCGATTTCGTAAACCGTGTCTTTGTATACCGGAAAAACTTGAGCCAGAGGCGTACCGGGTTTTAGGCTAGCCTCAAGAACCACTATTCCATCGTGGCTCGAGCCTATTCCAAGCTCGTCTTCGGCACAAATCATTCCTTCGCTTTCTTCGCCTCTAATCTTGGTTCTTTTTAAGGTCAGCTCACTTCCGTCTGTGCCGTATATAGTAGTACCGACTAAAGCCACAGCCACCTTTTGCCCTTTGGCTACATTCGGCGCTCCGCAAACGATCTGAACCGTGCTATTTCCAAGGTTAACCTTGGTTACCTTCAATCGATCTGCATTGGGGTGCCCCTCACATTCAATAACCTCTCCAACAATCACACCCTCAAGCGATCCTTTGACCGATTCAAAGGGCACTATTCCTTCGACTTCTAGGCCGAGATCGGTTAAAATTTCTGCTGTTTTATGGGGATCAAGCTGGCTGTCGAAATAATCTTTTAACCAATGGTCAGAAATGAGCATAGTTTAGTCGTTTATTGAGGCGTAAATATAAGACGAATGAATCGCTTTATTTCAAAGCGATAGAGAGGTTCATTTCTTGAAGCTCAATATATACGCTTTCTTTTTTGACCGGATGCTCAAATCGCAACGACTGTGCTACCAGATCAATTTGGCCATTTGTGTTGCTGCGCTTTGCACCGTACTTGAGATCGCCTTTGATCGGATGGCCTAGGGCAGCTAGTTGCGCCCTGATTTGATGATGTCTGCCAGTGTGCAGCTCGATAGACAGATAGGTATAGCGATCTAACTGTTTAAGCACCTTGAATGTTAAGGAGGCTTTTTTGGAGTTTTCGACCTCTTTTTGATAGGCAAATGACTTGTTGAGGGCGGGCTTTCGCAGCAGATAATGGGTGAGGGTCTCGCTGGGCGAGCTTACATGACCTTCTACTAAGGCGCGATAGGTTTTTTGCACCTGTCTTTCTGAAAATACGGCGTTCATACGTGTCAGCGCCTTTGAAGTCTTTGCGAAAAGCACTATTCCTGAGGTTGGGCGATCAATTCGGTGAATTACCCCTAGAAAGGCCTCTCCGGGCTTATTGTAGGTGTTTACGAGATACGCTTTAACCAGATCGATTAGGGTGGGATCTCCCGTTTTGTCTCCCTGAACCAGCAGGCCGCCTACTTTATTAACCGCTATGAGGTGATTGTCTTCGTAGAGTACCTGAATACTAGTACTGCTCATCGTTGTTCGGAAATGTAATGGCCTTTACATCAGATACATACTCCTTTAATGCGCCTCCGATTTGTTGATCTAGGTTTAGGTAGCGCCTTAAAAACCGCGGACTAAACTCTGTAGTCATTCCGAGCATGTCGTGAAGCACGAGCACTTGCCCGTCTACTCCAGAACCGGCTCCGATACCAATGACCGGGATGTGGAGCGACTGAGCAACGGTTTTGGCTAGCGCGGCCGGAACCTTTTCGAGTACCAATGCGTAGCAGCCCTGCTCTTGCAGAAATAGGGCATCTGTTTTCAGCTTTTCAGCCTCTTGCTCGTGTTTAGCTCGTACGGTGTAGGTACCGAATTGATAAATAGATTGAGGGGTGAGACCTAGGTGACCCATAACCGGGATTCCTGCGCCCAGTATGCGTTTTAGTGATTCGGTGTTTTCAATACCTCCCTCTAACTTCACCGTGTGGGCACCACTTTCTTTCATGATT
>JAURPW010000061.1:0-6440 GCA_030836435.1 Flavobacteriaceae bacterium | reverse complement strand
GTCTAAGTATGCTCACCAAGGCCACCGGATTGACAAAAGGAGCCATTTACGGCAACTTTAAAGACAAAACGGCACTGGCTGAAGCCTGTTTTGAGTACAGTTTTTCTAAAGTTGAACAGTCTGTCTTAAAGGCACTTAACGCCAATGACCCTCCAAAAGCATGCATGCGGGCTTTCTTCGCATACTACCGCACATACGATCAACTTATCTCTGAACTAGGATCGTGTCCGCTCATCAGTTTTGGTATTCAGAGCACCTACAATTCTCCTCAGCTGCTCTTGCGAGTCAACGAAGCGATACACCGCATCGAAGATTACTTGACCAGCACCTTAAAGCGAGGAGTTGACCGTCAAGAAATTTATTTAGGCATACCCGAAACCGTTTTTGCTAAGCAACTATTCGCCTTAATTCAAGGTGGTGTAAGTCAGTCACTTATAACCAATGACATGAAGTATTTAAGAAATACGGCGTCTTACTTGGAATACCTTTTTGAAAGCAGCACGCGTTCTTAAATCAGACCATGAAAACAACGGTAAACATCAAGAATAAACGTGCTCGATTCGACTTCGAATTGATCGACACCTATGTGGCCGGAATCGTTCTTGCTGGAACCGAAATAAAATCCATTCGAGCCAATAAAGCCCGTATAACCGAGAGTTTCTGCGAGTTTAACGATCAAGGAGAACTCTTTGTGGTGAATATGCACATAGACCCCTACTCCCACGGAACCTACAACAATCACCTTCCAAAGGCATCCAGAAAGTTGCTTTTAAAAAAACGGGAGCTGCAGAAACTGTTTAAAGAGGTGTCTCAAAAGGGAATGGCGATTGTTCCACTCTCACTTTTCATCAATGCAACAGGCAAGGCAAAAATCGAAATTGCCCTTGCCAAGGGTAAAAAGAATTTCGATAAACGCGAGACCTTAAAAGACCGTGAAAATCAGCGCGACCTCGACCGCATTAAAAAACAGCACAACAAGTAACATTAGCGCATCAAGCCTTCAGTGCTGTTCAAAAGTGGAACAAATTGAAAGTCTCCGTAGGTGGTCTTGTGGAACTCTTTGGGCCCCTTGCGCTCTAGAACGGTCATTTTTTGCTGATTTTCTCCTACAGGAATCACCAGTATACCCCCAATAGCTAACTGAGCCAGTAATGCATTAGGTATTTCTTTTGCCCCGGCGGTGACTACAATTCGATCATAAGGGGCATATTTTGAAAGACCCTTGCAGCCGTCTGAATAGTGGATGATCTTTGGTTTCCACCTAAAGGTTCTGAAGAACACCTCGGCCTTTCGAAAAAGCTCTAGCTGTCTTTCAACGGTATACACTTCTGCACCTAAAAAACTCAACACGGCTGATTGATAGCCGCTGCCTGTTCCTATTTCTAAAACCCTCATGCCCGATCTAACCTCAAGCAGTTCAGTTTGAAAGGCCACGGTATACGGATGCGAAATAGTCTGCTCTGCACCTATCGGAAAGGCCCGATCTTCATAGGCATGAGCTTCGAGGGTTTTGTCTAAAAATAAATGCCTAGGGATGGCTCTGATAGCCTCAAGCACAGGCTCACTCTGAATGCCTCGTTCGCTCAATTGCTGCGCGAGTTGATTTCTGAGCCCCTTATGTCGTAGTGTATCGTTTCGCACCTCTAATAAATCAGCCCTAAATTACAGCGCTTCTACTTAACTTTACCGAAATTATCCGCTTATGATTCGCGTTGGAGTTTTTGGTGCCGGGCACCTAGGAAAAATTCACCTAAAACTTCTGAATGCCTCAGTACACTTTGAGCTAGTTGGTTTTTACGATGTGAATCAAGAAGCTTCGAAGCAATTGGCGACTGAATTAGGGTACCGCTATTTCGATCAAGCGGAGGCACTCATGAAAGAGGTCGAAGGTCTATTTATTATCACACCTACGCTCTATCATTTTGAGTATGCACTGGCCGCATTAAAACACAACCTTCATGTTTTTGTTGAGAAGCCTATCTGCGAAAACCCCGAACAGGCCGCTCGTTTAGTGCAATTAGCCGCCGAGCACAATCGCGTGGCTCAAGTAGGCCACGTAGAGCGATTCAATCCGGCCTTTGTAGCCGCTTTACCGCACTTAAATCAACCCAAGTTCATAGAAGTACATCGACTCGCCGAATTTAATCCTAGAGGCACTGACGTTTCTGTGGTGCTCGATCTGATGATTCACGACATTGATTTGGTACTGCAGTGCAATAAATCTACCATTAAACGCATTGATGCCAATGGTACCGCCGTCATTAGCCAATCTGTTGACATCGCTACGGCGCGTATTGAATTTGAAGATTCTTGTGTGGCCAATTTAACCGCAAGTCGCATTTCGCTCAAGAATATGCGCAAGTTGCGCTGTTTTCAAAAGGATGCCTACGTTACCGTCGATTTGTTAGAGAAAAAAACCGAAATCGTGCGCATGAAAGATGCCCCCGAAAATCCGGGAGAGTTTGATCTCTTATTGCCAACGGCCGAGGGGCAATTGAAGCAGATTTATTTTGAGTCTCCCTCTATTACATTGACCAACGCTATAGAAGAAGAGCACACTAACTTTGCAGCTGCTATTAACCATCAACAGCCTCCCCTGGTCACCTTTGAAGATGGAAGGCGAGCCTTATCCATTGCACAAGAAATCATTAATCAGCTCGAAGAAAAGACCTCATGACGCTTATTCGACCTTTCAAAGGGTGGATCGCTTCTAATACTCATTGCGGCCGTGTTCCTATTAAACACATTGACTCTTACAGCGCAAACGCTATCAAAGAAGAACTCAGCAGTAATCCGTATTCGTTTCTTCACGTTCTCGCTCCAAGTATACATTCTAGCAGCGAGCTTGATCTAAAGGAGCGATTTTCGCTAGTGCGTGAACGCTTGTTTGACCTACTTTTTTCAGGCGTTTACCGCGAGCTAACCCAAGAATCCTTATGGATTTACCAGATCAAAAGCGCACACCTAAATGCTACAGGAGTGGTGGGAATCACTCCCATTTCAGCTTACGTCAATCAGGCTGTTAAACGGCATGAGCAAACCAAGGCTGCGCGCAGAGACACACTAGCCGTCTACCTTGACGAGGTGGGTATTCATGCAGATCCGGTAGTACTCGCCTTTTCTGACAACAAAGACCGCTTCAAATCTTGGTGCAACAGCTTCACGACATCGAACCCACCCTCGGTTGATCTCACTGTTGACCTAGAGGTTCACCAGCTTTGGCAACTTACCGACCCTAAACAAATAAAAGAGATTCAGTCACTTATTGAATCTAACAAAAGCGCCTATATTGTGGACGGACACCACCGCATCGAATCTTCTCTGCACTATGCTAACAGCAAACAAGAGTTACAAGGCGCTCTAGACCGTGCGCATTTTATGAGCTTCTTCATAGCCGAAGACGACCTTAATATTCAAGCTGTAGCGAAACAGTATTCGGTATCGATCAATGCCCAAGACTGCCTAAAAAGCTTAGATTCGTGTGCCTCCTTTGAGTCCTGTAATCTTGAAGTAGCCAGGGAACAGCACCTGCTTCAAATCAATCAAGAAAGCTACATAATCCACTGGCGTAAAAATACAGGCATAGCCGATCTAGAACGGTGCTTAAACAACTTACCGCAAACAACGTCTAAATCAGATTCAGTGACAACCGTTGTATTACTGCCAAAAGCCTATACGGTTGACGACCTGAAGCAAGCGGCAGAGAGCAAAATTCCTATGGCCGCAAAATCTACCTATATTGAGCCTAAACTACTAACAGGCCTATTAATCTATCCCATCGCATGAGCGTAGCTTCTTCAATTGCCGAAATCCAAAATGAGCTATCAAAAGAGGTTCAGTTAATAGCCGTTTCAAAAACCAAGCCTAACGAACTCATTCTTGAAGCTTACGCGGCCGGACATAGAGACTTTGGAGAAAACAAGGTTCAAGAGATGGCCGCCAAATACCAGGCACTACCGAAAGATATTCGTTGGCACATGATCGGGCATCTGCAGCGAAACAAAGTCAAGTACATCATTGATTTCGTTCACCTCATTCATTCTGTTGATTCTATGCGGCTATTGGATGAGATCCAAAAACAAGCACTTAAAATCAATAGAACTGTAGCGGTATTGCTTCAAATACACATTGCCACCGAAGAATCTAAGTTTGGTTTAGATGAACAAGAGCTTGAGTCTATACTGCAGGCAAAGTCTACCTATTCTCACATTCACTTTAGGGGATTAATGGGAATGGCCACGTTTACGCCTGATTCCCAGCAAATAGCAGCTGAGTTTGCGTATTTACATGAGTTATACCAACGTGTTTATGCGCGATTAGACCAACCTTCAGTGTTGTCTTCTGGAATGAGCTCAGATTACGCTATAGCCCTAGAGCACGGAAGCAACATGATCCGTATTGGAAGTGCTATTTTTGGTCATAGATAGTTTAAAGATAGCACCGTGCGTTACGCCGTAATAGACATAGAAAGCACCGGAGGTAAAATCGATGAGGAGGCCATAATAGATATCGCTATTCTCAGATTTGACGGACATCGCCTAGTGGATCAATTTCATAGCTTAGTCAATCCCGAGAGGCCTATTCAGCCGTTTGTAACCTCACTTACCGGCATTAGCGAAAAGATGGTTCGAAGCGCGCCAAAATTTTATGAGATCGCCAAGCGCATTATTGAGATTACCGAAAATGCAGTGCTAGTTGCGCACAACACCCAATTTGATTACCGGATTCTCAAAGAAGAATTTGCGCGATTAGGTTATGAGTTTAGGGCATCAACCTTATGCACGGTGGAGTTCGCCAAGCATATTCTCACCGATCACAATAGCTTCAAGCTAGACAAATTGGCCAAAAGCCTTGGTATACCGATAAGTGATCGCCATAGAGCTTTAGGAGACGCCGAAGCCACACTTTCGCTGCTAAAGATTCTTAAGGAGCGTGACGTGGTTGGAATAGCCGAGAAAGAGCTGATTCGCTCAAAAGACGAATCAGACACACTTCCCTCTCACCTAGAGCTCGTCAGAAACGCTGCACCCTCGCCTGCAGTCTTTAAACTCTTTGGAAAGAAAGACAAATTGATTTATTGCGGATACACCCCTACATTAAAGTCAACCATTGGCACCCTTCTTTCGGCCAATACCTACGCCGAAAAGCCCCTATTTAAAGCGGTAAAACAGCTGGATTTTGAGGAGTGTCCGAGCCATTTAATGGGCCTAGTTAAAGTGTATCACTATCAAAAACTACTAAAACCCTTAATCCGTTTCAACATAGATACCCACTCCCCTGCCACGGATATAGAGACGCTATCGGGTTTGATCCTAGACAAGGGTCGCACAGCAGGTGAATCTGCGGTTTTACAGGTGCAAAAAGGCGTGCTGACGGCCTATGGATATACCGATTTGAATTACCAAACCTCTAAAGACGAAGTGCTAAAAAATCGGTTGACGCCCGTTTCGAAAGACCCATTTTACTCTAGCCTAATCGCCTATTACTTAACGCAGCAGAAATATAAAATCCTTGAGCGCCAATAAGCTGATCATTTCAATAGAAGGGCCAACTGCCAGCGGAAAAACCGCTCTAGCGGTGGACCTAGCCCAGCATTTAGATACAGAAATTGTTTCTAGCGATTCTCGGCAATGCTATAAAGAAATGACCATAGGTACGGCTGTGCCCACCCTAGAAGAGCGCAAGGGCATTGTGCATCACATGATTCACAGTCATTCGGTATCAGACAAATTAACCGCTGCGAGCTTTGCGACTCATGCACAAAGACATATAGAGGCCCTATTGCGAGAGCGAAATGTGGCTGTTCTAGTGGGCGGAAGCCCCCTCTACGCCGAGGCTATTTTGTACGGCTTAAATGATCTTCCCGAAATAGATGAAGACATTGTAACCGAAACAAGGGCAATGAACTTAGAGGCGTTACAACAGCTGCTTAAAACAGCTGACCCGCTGACCTACTCAACAATAGACTTAATGAATCGCAGAAGACTAGAACGCGCCGCGCAAGTTTATCTGCAAACAGGGGACAAATTGAGTGAGTTACTGAAACGGCCTAAAAAAACACCCGACTATCCCTGCTTACGCTTGAGAATAGACCTTCCAAGAGAACGACTTTACCAGAGAATAGATCAACGCGTAGAAGAGATGTATAGCGCTGGTCTTGTGGAAGAAGCTAAGTCTCTTTGGCCTGACCCGCCAGAAATAATTAATGCCACCGTAGGTTATTCTGAATTATTTGGTGCCTTTGAGCAACGTTATACCGTAGACCAGGCCAAGGCGCTTATCCAACAGCACAGTAGAAATGTTGCTAAACGACAATTAACTTGGTACCGTAAGGTGGAAACCTTTGTGGTGCTCAGTGAATCTCATGCCAAACAAGAAGCGTTGAAGGAGATCAGGCGTTTACTACCAAACGAAAACCCTCTCCGTGAATATTGAGAATC
>JAURPW010000060.1:0-3915 GCA_030836435.1 Flavobacteriaceae bacterium | reverse complement strand
CCAGTTCGAGCTTCCAGAACCCTGGAACGATCAGTCGTTTTGGCTGGTCGGTCTAAAGGCCAATCTCACGCTTACCGACAACTTGTTCTTTTCGAACCTCTACCAATACAACGAGCAGGTCGACCTGTGGAATTTCAACTCTAGACTTCAGTGGCGCTATAAACCAGCCTCAGACATCTTCTTGGTGTTTAACAGTAACGAGGTGACTATTCCTTCGTTTTCTAGCGGATGGAATCTTACCTTCAAAATCAATTATTGGCTCAACCTATGATGAAGATGCACAGTTTAGTTCTCCTGCTTTTAGGCGTTGCCCTAAGCATACCATTACAGGCCCAAGAGGTCGATTGGCGCCACCTAGATGAGCGCCTGAGCTTCGAAGAGCGCACCGAGATTCTGGTGGCTCAACTGAGCACCGAAGAAAAAATAGCTCAACTGGTTCATGAAGCGCCTGCCATAGAGCGGCTGAAAGTTCCGGCCTATAACTGGTGGAACGAGGCCCTTCACGGAGTGGCTCGAAGCGGATACGCCACGGTCTTTCCGCAATCAATTTCGGTGGCGGCCTCTTTTGATAAGGAGCTGCTGCACCGAATAGGGTCGGTCACCTCAGACGAAGCCCGCGCTAAACACCATGATTTTATTCGGCAAAACAAGAGAGGCATCTACACGGGGCTCACCTTTTGGTCACCAAATATCAACATCTTCAGAGACCCACGATGGGGCCGAGGGCACGAAACTTATGGAGAAGACCCTTTGCTTACGGGCTCACTAGCCTCTGCCTTTATTCGAGGCCTGCAAGGCAATGACCCTAAATACCTTAAAACCGTCGCCACCTCAAAGCACTTCGCCGTGCATTCAGGGCCCGAGGCCCTTCGACACGGCTTTGACGTAGACGTGAGTGATGTAGATCTCTACGAAACCTATCTAGAGGCCTTTCGGATGACGGTGGTCGACGCCAAGGTGAACTCAGTGAATAGCGCCTATAACCGCTTTCGAGGAGCGCCCGCCTCGGCAAGCCATTTTTTACTCGAAGAAACGCTAAGGCATCAGTGGGGCTTTGACGGATACGTGGTTTCCGACTGCGGAGCGATTGGAGACATTCTCTACAACCACAAAATAGTCGATAGCAAGGCAGAGGCAGCACGAATGGCCCTAGAGGGCGGATGCGATCTGAATTGCGGCTCAACCTATCTCAGCCTCAAAGAGCTTCTTGACAAGGGTATTCTAAAGGAAGAGGCCGTCGATAAGGCTGTTAAACGTCTCTTTTTGAGCCGGTTCAAACTGGGGATGTTCGACAGCGACGATTCGGTACCCTTCAGCAAATTACCTATTGGCATAGTCGGCGCAGAGGCGCATCTCGACTTGGCACGAGAGGCCGCTCAGAAAAGCATCGTGTTGCTCAAAAACCAAAACCAGCTTTTACCGCTAGATAAAGATCAGCTCAAAAACATTGCGGTGATAGGGCCCAATGCTGACAACTGGGAGTCGCTTGTCGGCAACTACCACGGAACTCCCATTGAGCCTATAACCTTTCTCAAAGGACTCCAAAACAAGCTGAGCCCTGAGGTAGCCATCAGCTACGCTAAAGGATCTCATTTTAGCGACGATGTATACAGCCTAGACCCCATTGCCTCGGTCTATTTTGAGACTAGTGACGGTCGCCAGGGCCTGGAGGCCTCGTATTACGACAACATGAGTTGGCAGGGTGAGCCCGTGCTCAGGCGCATTGACGACCAGATTGATTTTTGGTGGGAGCACGACCCCATCTCTAAAGAGCTCTACGACTTTTTCTCGGTGAAATGGACGGGCTTTCTCAAGGTGCCCGAATCAGGATCTTACGAACTCGCCGTATTCGCGAAAATGGGCATGAATCTGCGCATAGGTGAAGAAGAAATTGGAAATGGCCAGGGAATGGTGCACGAAACCACCTATGCCCGCAAAGTACTGAAGCTCGAAAAGGGGGTTAAATACCCCATTGAGGTGAAGTACTTCAGCGACGATTCAAACGCTGAATGCCGATTGCTTTGGACACGCACCGACACCGATCTTCAGGCTGAAGCCGTTAAGTTGGCCAAAGAAGCCGACCTGAGCGTAGTGGTTTTAGGGCTGAGTCAGCGGCTCGAAGGCGAGGGCGGTGACCGCAAAGACATAGCTCTACCGAAGGTTCAGACCGACCTGCTCAAGGCCATTAAGGCCCAAGGCAAGCCTGTAATTCTAGTCCTGAATGCCGGATCAGCCCTAGCCATAAACTGGGCCAAAGACGAAATCGATGCCATCTTAAGCGTAGGATACCCCGGCGAGCAAGGAGGTAACGCGCTGGCTGATGTGCTCTTAGGAGACTACAATCCGGCCGGAAGACTGCCCATCACTTACTACCGATCGCTCGATGAGCTTCCTAATTTTGAAAGCTACGACATGAGTGAGCGCACCTATCGCTACTACAGCGGTGAGCCCTTGTATCCGTTCGGATTCGGACTCAGCTATACCGAATTTAGCTACAGTAACCTCAAAACCCCTGAGGCTGCACGTGCCGGAGATCCGCTAGAAATAGCCGTTACGGTGACCAATACGGGAGACAGGGCCGGAGACGAAGTCGTTCAAGTATACCTTACCGATGAAAAGGCGAGCACGCCAAGACCCCAGCATCAACTGGTGGCCTTTGAACGTGTGCACCTAAAGAAGGGAGAACAAAAAGAGGTGAAATTGACCCTTAACCCAAGGTACTTTTCGCTCATCAATCGCCAATCGAAACGCATTATAGAAGCGGGAAGCTTCATGCTGCACGTCGGTTCGGGTCAACCCCAGTTTACCCCGACGAAGGCACTCATTCAAAAACGTATCCGCATAAAGGGCAATGCCGAGCTACCTCTCTAGGCGCAAAGAATTGACTAACTTAACCTATTGATTTTCATAAAGATGAAAAAATTATCCGCCCTGTTTCTGTGCAGCTTGCTCTGTGCAGCTGCTCCATTCGCCCGTAGTCAGCAAAAAGAAGAGCCTAAACCCCTCCGACTTGGAGTCATCGGCTTGGTACACGACCATGTGCATTGGATACTCAATCGCAAAGGTGAAGACGTTAAAGTGGTAGGCATAGTCGAAACAAATGCTTCAGCCATTGCCAAAATGAAAGAGCGCTATAAGCTGCACGATTCGTTGTTTTTTCAGACCTACGAAGAACTCTTGACCAAGGCAAAACCAGAGGCGATATCAGCCTTCAACGAGACTGATGAACACCTCGAGGTCGCGGCCTATTTTTTGCCGAAAAAGATTCCGGTAATGGTTGAAAAGCCTATGGCGACTAGTCTTGAGGCGGCCGAGAAGATGGCCGAACTGTCTCGACTTCATAACACCCCGCTTCTGGTGAACTACGAGACCTCATGGTACGAGAGCACCTACGAAACACAACGCATGGTGCAATCGGGCGAATTCGGATCCCTCAAAAAATTGGTCTTCAATACGGGGCATATGGGGCCCGTTGAGATCGGTTGCTCTCCCGAATTTTTGGAGTGGCTCACCGATCCGATCAAGAATGGAGCAGGAGCGCTCACCGATTTTGGCTGTTACGGAGCCAACTTAGCCACCTGGATGCTCAACCAACAAACACCCGAAAGCGTCACGGCTATGAGCAAACAGACCAAGCCACAGATTTATCCGAAGGTAGATGACGACAATACGATTATCTTGGAATACCCCGACCTTCAGGTCGTGATTCAAGCCTCCTGGAACTGGACCCATCACCGCAAAGACATGGAAGTTTACCTCAATAAGGCCTCCATTTATGCGCTAGATGCTACCCGTATGCGCTTGCTCGATTACGTTTCAGGTAAAGAGCAGGTGCACGAACCTCAGTCCATTGAGGACCACCTCAAAGACCCATTTCGCTTAGTGTACGAGATGGTCCACCAAGGGAGAACTCTT
>JAURPW010000059.1:0-7447 GCA_030836435.1 Flavobacteriaceae bacterium | reverse complement strand
GGGTGGCCCCAGGTGGTCGCTTTATCGGTCATGATTAAAGATTGTTAAGTATGAATTGCGTCATCTTGTTGTAGAGGTGTAGACGCGTGTTGCCTCCGTAAATGCCGTGATTGCGATCGGGATAAATCGCCCAATCGAAGGGCTTGTTGGCCTGAATCAAGGCCTCAATCATGCGCATAGAATTCTGCACGTGCACGTTGTCGTCGGCACTTCCGTGAACCAGCAGGTAACGGCCTTTGAGTAATTCAGGATAATTAAAGGGCGATTCATTGTCGTAGCCTTCGGGGTTTTCGGCCGGAGTACGCAAAAATCGCTCGGTGTAGATGGTGTCGTAAAACCTCCAACTGGTAACCGGCGCCACGGCGATGGCCGTCTCAAAGACCTCGTTGCCCTTGAGCAGCGCATTGGTACTCATATGGCCTCCAAAACTCCAGCCCCAAATTCCGGTGCGGTTGGCATCTATGTAAGGTAATTCGGAGAGCTTTTGAGCCGCCGCAATCTGATCTTCGGTCTCGAGCTTCACCAAATTAAGGTAGGTGACCTTCTTAAAGTCGCGTCCTCTGAATCCGGTTCCCCTCGGATCGACGCAAGCGATCACGTAACCCTGCTGAGCCAGCATCTGATGCCAATAGTCGTTGGTGCCCATCCAGCGGTCGGCCACCTGCTGTGAGCCGGGTCCAGAATATTGAAACATCAAAAGCGGATACTTCTTGTTTGGATCAAAATCGGCCGGACGTATCATGTACATGTTCAGCGAATTGTTACCCACCCGCAGCGTACCGTATTCTTTAGGAGAAAGCACATAGTTATCTAGCTTCTTCAGCAGTGCTTTGTTGTCTTTAATGACGCTTAACACCTTACCATAACCCGGATCTCTCAGGCTGAACTCGGGCGGAGTGGTCGCACTCTCATAGGTGGCGATGAAGTACGAATAATCGGCTGAAAACTGGGCGCTGTAGGTTCCGGCCTCCTCAGTAAGGCGGGTCTTGTAGCGTCCGTTAGGGGCGATGCGGTACACGGCCCGTTCTATAGACGAAGGCTCGGTCGATTGGTAAAATAGCCGCTTGCGCTTGGCGTCGTATCCGTAAAAGGCGGTAACCTCGTAGTCGCCCGAGGTGAGCTGTTTTTTAAGTGATCCGTCTGCATTGTAGAGGTACAGATGGTTGTATCCGTCGGCTTCGCTCGTCCATATAAAGTCGTCGTTTGCTAAGAAAGTCAGGTTGTCGTGGATGTCGACATAGGCCTCGTCTTTCTCCTCGAGCAGCACACTAGAGTTCGTTGATTTGAGGTCAATCTCGTGCAGCATCAGGTGATTCTGATGACGGTTGAGCGTCTGCACCACCATCTTGCCAGCGTCGTTTTTCGCGTAGATGCGCATCGTGTACTCCTGAGGCTCTAGATTGGCCTTCTGATCTGATCCGCTCTTGAGGTCAATGAGGTGCACAGCGACCTCGGCATTCTTTTCTCCAGCCTTCGGATACTTAAAGCGGTACTGATAGGGGTACAGATTTTGGCCGTAAACGTCCATAGAAAACTCGGGCACTTCAGACTCGTCAAACTTCAGGTATGTGATGTGCGATCCGCTGGCGTTGAATTCGTAAGCCCGAACCAGCGAAAACTCTTCTTCGTACACCCAATCGGCATGGCCGTTGATGATGCTGCCCTCAACCCCATCAAAAGTTAATTGCTTAGTACTTTGAGACTGTAAATCAAACAGATAGAGGTTGTTATCTTTTACGTAAGCCAATTCTTTTCCGTTAGGAGAAAAAGACGGAACCCTAATTTTATTATCAGCCACCTTTGTGAGCTGTCTCGAGTTGCGATCAAAGACGTAGTAAATGGCCTCTGAAGAGCGTCTGAAAATGGGCGTGCGCTGGGTCGCGATAAGAATCTTAGATTCGTCTTGGTTAAAGGCATACGAGCTAAATCGCGGAACCTCAGTTCCTGAAGACAGCAGCACTCCTTGCTTGCTCATGCTCTTATAGTCGTAAGCCACTATCTGGCTTTGGCCGTCGTTGTATTCTAAGATGGTGTAGTGTTCTCCTGACCTAAGCGAACGAAGCGAGGCGATACCATCGGTTGAAAAGGCTCCCGACCAAATTTCTTCAAGCGTAATTTGTTGCTGTTGGGCGCTCAGGCCCAATGTGATACTCAGCAAGCAGAGCGCAATGCATTTTTTCATGTGAACAGAACTTATAAGAGCGTCAAGTTTACTAATTAATTTCGAGAATGTGAAAGCAGGCCTTATGCGTATCTTTGAGCAGAAGATCTGTTCATGAAAGAGATGGTAAGCGGCTTTTCAAAGAAAACTAAGGCAGAAAAGGCCCAATGGGTAGCTGAAACCTTTGCCAGTGACCCCGCACAGACCCTTGAGGTATTCAAGACCTATAACCACCCCAACCCCTCGGTTCAAGAGCTGCACGATGAGTTCATCGAAAACACCTTGGCCAACTACTACCTGCCTTTTGCCATTGCGCCTAACTTTTTGATTGACCAAAAGGTCTACGCCATTCCAATGGTGATTGAAGAGAGCTCGGTGGTGGCTGCCGCCAGCAAGGCCGCCAAGTTTTGGGCCGATAAGGGCGGATTTCACACTAAAATCGTTGGCACCGAAAAAGTCGGCCACGTGCACCTGAATTACTTTGGCCCAGCCGAAAAACTATTCGCCTTCTTTGAGCAGCATCGCGCCGCTTTTGAAACAGCGCTTAAGCCCCTTAGCTCGAGCATGGAAAAGCGCGGGGGAGGCATTCGATCGATACAACTGGTCGACAACACCCACAAACTCGAAGGGTATTACCACATCGCACTCAGCTTTGAGACTAAAGATGCCATGGGTGCAAACTTTATCAATTCGTGCCTTGAGCAGCTCGCTCAAGACTTCAGTACAAGGGCTAGCGAGGCCTTTCTGGACGAAGAGGCTCCAGAGGTGGTTATGAGCATATTGAGCAACTACGTGCCTAATTGCACGGTGCGAGCATGGGTGAGTTGCCCCCTAGATCAGCTAGCCTACGAGGGGGTAGACGGACACACTTTTGCCAAAAAATTCTGCCGTGCGGTGGCTATTGCGCAAGCAGAGCCTTACCGGGCGGTCACTCATAACAAGGGTATCATGAACGGAATCGATGCCGTTGTCATCGCCAGCGGAAACGATTTCAGAGCCGTCGAAGCCGGAGTTCACGCCTTTGCCAGTCGAGACGGACAATACCGATCACTTACCAAGGCCTTTGTAACCGATGCCCAAGAGCTGCACTTTGAACTAGAGGTTCCGCTCGCGCTGGGCACTGTAGGTGGACTGACGGGTCTACACCCCCTGGTGAAGCAGGCCCTAGATATCTTAGGCCAACCCACGGCAGAAGACCTTATGCGCATCACCGCCGTAGCGGGCCTAGCTCAGAACTTTGCAGCTGTGAGTTCACTGGTAACCACCGGAATTCAAAAGGGACACATGAAAATGCACCTGCTGAACCTACTCAATGCAGAGGGAGCAAGTAGCGCAGAAAAAGAAGCACTGGTGGCTCATTTTAGCGATAAAACCGTGAGCAGTGCCGCCGTTAAACAGGCGCTTAATCAGTTGCGCAAATGAGCCCAACCCGCACGATCTACAAGCACGGCAAACTGCTTATCACCGCAGAGTATGCCGTCTTAGACGGAGCCCTCTCGTTAGCTCTGCCCACCAAACTGGGGCAGCGATTCGAATTCT
This sequence comes from Flavobacteriaceae bacterium, assembly GCA_030836435.1. GTDB lineage: Bacteria > Bacteroidota > Bacteroidia > Flavobacteriales > Flavobacteriaceae > UBA3478. Next base: position 3,747 of record JAURPW010000059.1, on the reverse strand, counting down.
CACCTATAGACAAGCCCGAGATTAGTTGGCAGTCGGTTGACCACAAAGGCCAGGTCTGGTTCGAAGACCGCCTTGAATTGAAACGTTTTTCGAGTGCGCTCAATAGCGAAACTGCCCAAACGCTGGCCGATCTTTTCACGACTATTGACCACTTAAACCCTAAGGCCTTCACCCATGGGTGGGCCATAAAAGCGACCCTAGAATTTGATCGAAATTGGGGGCTCGGATCGTCTTCAACCCTAGTAAGTGCATTGGCCGATTTTTTCGCGATAGACCCCTATGTGCTCTTGGGCCATAGCTTCGGCGGAAGCGGATACGACATCGCCTGTGCCGATGCAGAAGGGCCCATCCTATACCGCAACGATTCTAATGGGCCAACCGTTAAAACGGTGCATTTCAACCCCTCATTTAGCGACGAGCTCTACCTCGTCTACCTCAACCAAAAGATGAATAGCCGAGAGGCCATTAGGCATTACAACGCCCAGCCCAAATCACCAGAGTTGATTGCGCAGGTATCGACACTTACGCAAGACCTTATTGCGGCTGACAACCTCGAAGCGTTTGAGGCGGTTGTGGATGCCCACGAACGCCTCATAGGCCAGCAGCTTGGGATACAACCCATAGGTCAAACCCTTTTCGCAAAATTGCCAGGGGTGTTTAGCTCACTAGGTGCATGGGGAGGCGACTTCGCCCTATTTAGCCGAAAAGAAAATATCCCTTCTCTGAAAGAAAAGGGATATTCAACTATACTCGGCTTAGCCGAGCTATGTAGGCTCAGCTAAATAGCTTGTTTTCTTAGTAAATAATCGCTCTGTTGTCGACGATTTTAGCGGCCTTTTTAAGGGCCTCATAAGCCGACTGCGAGCCTTGAGCAACGCGCTCTTCAGCAATTGAACGCGCATAGGGTTCAATAACCGGAAGCTCCATAGCAGGAGTCTTAGCCGTAACGCGCACCTTGTAGATACCCTGGCCACCTTTGAGCCACTGAGACTCTCCTTGCTCTTGAAGCGTTAAGGCTTTACCCACTACAAAAGGTTCGGTTCCTATTCCTGGGATCACACTGGCATCGGTGCTTAACGCACTGGCTGTGCCTGACTGAACTTGTGAAAGGGCTGACGCTGCCTCCCAGCTTTGACCAGCATTCTGCTTAAGCAGAAGAGCTGCCTTTTTCTCGTCTCTGATCTGGGCAATCACTAGCGGAGAAACGTCTTCTGGTGACTGTAAGCCCTCTTTGCGCTGCTTTACCACTTGTGCAATGACGTATCCGTCGGCCAGATCAAATCTTCGAATGTCTCCGATCTTGGTTTGACCATCAAAGGCCCACTTAACTATGCTGCGCTGCGATCCTAATACCGGAAGGTTTTCGGTAAACGCTTTGAGCTTGGTGATCGGGTTAAAAGAGTACCCCATATCTTGTGCGATGAGCGGAAACTGCTTCCAGTCGCTGTCTTTAGCCTTCATTTCAAAGGTAGTGGCATCGATGTAAAGCTTGTTGATTGTAGCCTCAGAAGGCTCAATGTTGCGTACTAAAGTAGCGACCTGATAAACGTCTCTCTTGTCTTCAACTTTCACCACGTGAAAACCGAAAGAGGTCTCCACTAGGCCAATAGCACCTATTGGGTTTGAGAAAGCGTAGTTGTTAAAGGCATCGACCATGTCTCCGTTTAAGAAATACCCAAGGTCTCCTCCTCTACTGGCAGTAGGGCCGTCAGACTCTTCGGTTGCTAACTGAGCGAAGGCCACTTCTGAACCACGCGCCTTAGCGAGTAGCTCACGTGCCTTAACACGAGCCTCTTCCTTTGTTCGTGTAACAGTAGAGGCGGCACGCTCAGCACCCTCATAGGCCACCAAAATGTGGCGGGCACGAACGCTTCCGTCTTTCGTATAATCCATCAGTCGGCTGACCTTATAAGTATCGCCGTGTTTATAGGGACCGTAAGATTCACCTACAGCCAAACTAGTAATGCTGTCGGCGTGTTCTACAGGTAGCTGATTACGCGGACGCGGCACCGAATCGTAAGCCACATCTGAATAACGACTTAAGAACTCAGCCACATTGTCGGTTTCTGCAAAGCTCGGTCTGCTAAGGGTTGTGTTGGTGTTGGCATCAAACTCTTCAGCCGCTGTCATGAGCTCGGTAATCGAGGCTAATACGGCTTGCTGATCTTCTTCAGAGGCCAGGTCTTTGAAATGCACGTAGCGCAGGTCGCGCTCTTCGTCTTGCTTAAAGCGCTCTGGAAACTGGCTTACATGGGCCTTGATGTCGGCCTCAGACACCTTAACCAATGAATCGGCTACAGAGGTATAGGGCAACTGAAGGTATTCAAAGCTTACCTTATCGTTCTTTACCTTAAAGGTGGTGGCCGCCTCAGCGTTAGTGGCCGTTATTCCGGCTTGCACTAGCGTGAAATACATGCGCTCTTTAGCGGCTTGTAGAAAACGCGCCTCGTCGTTTAACCAGGCGTCGTATTGGGCCGGATTGGTGGCACGCCATTCGGCGATTGCCGCCTTAAACTTGTAGCGGTCAAACTGACCGTATTCATCTTGAAATTCAGGAACATCGGCATAGGCTGAAGCCGAGATGTAGTCTAAGAGCTGATCGCCCTCCACCTCTAGACCTAGCTGGTCAAACTGCTGATCGAGCAACTCGCCGCGAATTTCTTGCTCAACCACCATAGAAACCATGGCCGTATTAGAAAGGGCCGATCCGTATGTGCGGGTAGCTATCTCGAGGCTTTGTTGAAATTTTTCTAAAGGAATGGGGTTGCCGTTTACCTCAGCAATAGAAGAGGTAAAGCCCCCTTGTCCTTGAAAGGTGCTGCTGGTAAAAATCCCAGAAATCACAAACGAGAAAAGCGCCAATCCAATCACGATGATCAAAACGGTGGTGCGCTTTCTAATGGTATTTAAAATCGCCATTTTCTTAGGGTTATCAAAGAGCAGCGAAAGTACCCAATTTCTGCGAAAAATCGAAATGTTTAGTCTTCGTCTTGAAGCCTTTTCAGGCGGATCTTTTCGATGCGCGTTTGCGAGACCTCGATCACCGTAAACACAAACTTCTCTAGGCGTATTTCGGTGTCTACCTCAGGAATCTCTTCGGTATAGCTCATCACTAGACCAGCAAGAGTCTCATATTCGTCGTTCTCAGGAAGCTCAAGCTTGTACTTTTCATTGAGGTAATCGACCTCGAGTCGGCCAGAAAACAAAAAGGTATTGGGCCCCTTTTGCTCTTCGGTGTACTCAATGGTATCGTGCTCGTCTTCTATTTCTCCAAAGAGTTCTTCGACGATGTCTTCTATAGTGAGCATACCCGAAGTTCCACCGTACTCGTCTAGCACTATCGCAATGCCTCGACGCTTTTTGATCAAGGCGTTCAGAATGTCGTGAACCAGCATGGTCTCTGGAACATATTCAACTGGCTTTGTAATGGTGCGCAGCGAGCGCGGTTTTTTAAAGAGGTCAAAGGAGTGCACATGACCGATAATGTCGTCTATGGTATCTCTGTAGACCAAAATTTTTGAATAGCCCGTTTCAATAAATAGCTGGCGAAGTTCGTCTATGTTGTCGTGCAGCTCAATTGCTGTAATTTCATTGCGCGGAACCATAATCTCACGGGCCTTCACCTCGGCAAATTCGAGGGCATTCTGAAACATATGGATTTCTGAATCTAGCTCTTGATCGTCCTTGGCCGACTGTAGCTGTTGCGAAATATAATCGCCCAATTCGACCTTGCTAAACACATCTGAT
>JAURPW010000058.1:0-3202 GCA_030836435.1 Flavobacteriaceae bacterium | reverse complement strand
CTTTCAGAGGCAATGAGGTCAGATACGGCCTCTGCTTGAGACAGCTTCATCTTTCCGTTCATAAACGCCCTAAACGTAAATTCTCCAGGCTCAGCCACTCGGCATCTACCGGTGTTCGTTAAGGCGTTCAACACGAGCTGCTGAATGTATACCGAACCATGACAGGATATCTCTACCACGTTTTCTCCGGTATACGAGCGCGGGGCTCTGAAAACGCTCACCAAAACTTCATCTAATAGCTTGTCTTCTTCGTAAAGATCTCCCAGGTGAATAGTGTGCGTATCTGCCTCTGAAATAGGGGTTTTTGAGCGTGGTTTAAAAAAGCTGTCGACTAGGTCAATGGCCTGTTCTCCCGATAACCGAAGAACGGCAATGGCACCTGCCCCTTGTGCTGTTGCCAAGGCGATTATAGTGTCATTTGCGCTCTTCATGCGCTTTTTTAGGCGTTGAGCATTACAGGCATTACTAGCATGGTTATCTGCTCACCTTCATCTAAGTGGTCTAATGGAGTTAAAAGTCCTGCTCTATTAGGTAAACTCATGGCCAACTGAACCTCATCACAATCTAAGGCACCGAGCATTTCGCTTAAAAAACGCGAATTGAATCCAATCTGCAAGTCGTCTCCTTGATAGGCGCAGCTTAGTCGCTCATCGGCTTTGTTGCTGTAGTCTACGTCTTCTGCAGAAATTTGGATTTCTGCACCAGCCATTTTCAAGCGGATTTGGTGTGTTGTGCGGTTAGAAAAAATTGAAACGCGACGCACAGATCCCAAAAACTGCGTACGCGACACGGTGAGCACGTTTGGATTCTCTTTAGGAATTACCGCCTCGTAGTTTGGATACTTACCATCTATAAGCCGGCTAACGATTTCGATATGATCAAAAGAGAAACGCGCATTATTCTCATTGTAGGTGATAGTCACCTCAGATTCGCTGCCCTGCAGAATACCTTTTAGCAGATTTAGCGGCTTCTTGGGCATTATAAATTCGGCTACCGAAGGGGCGCTCACATCGTTGCGCTCGTATTTGACTAATTTATGCGCATCGGTTGCTACAAAGGTTATGCGTTCAGGTGAACACTGAAAGAAAACCCCACTCATTACAGGTCTAAGATCATCGTTTCCAGCGGCAAAAATGGTTTTGGCAATGGCTGTAGCTAAGATGTCGGCTTGCAACGTGAATGAAGCCGCCTCGTTTAACGAAACGGGCTTTGGGAAGTCATCGCCGCTAATACTCGCTAAAGCGTATTTACCATTAGATGCACTGATTTCAACTGTTCCATTATCTTCAAGAACAAAAGTTAAGGGCTGCTCGGGAAATGTTTTTAACATATCTAAAAGCAGCTTAGCAGGCAGTGCAATGACACCCTTATCGGTAGAGCTGACCTCTATTTGAGCCGAAATGGTTGTCTCTAAATCTGAGGCCACCAAGCGCAGTTGATTTTCGCTCAGATCAAAGAGCACATTGTCTAAGATCGGCAGGGTGTTATTACTGGCGATTACCCCTCCTAAAATCTGGAGGTATTCTTTTAAGTACGAGCTGGATACAATAAACTTCATAAACACAAATATATTTTAAAACAACACTGTTTTGGCGCGATTAAAAATCAGTTATAAACAAGAGGTCAACACGTGTACCGAGGTCAAGACCCAAGAGTGAATGAGCTGATCCAGTAGTCTCAGGAACAGATCCGTAGATGGCTAATTGTAAATAATCACTTGAATTAAATAGGGCGATTAATTTACCTTCTGGAGCATTTCTTTTCCGCGTGTCTTTGATGAGTCTGGCCGCAAAAGATTGATAGGAATTTTCGATTCCTTGGATGCTGTGGGCTCGTGCTTTGATCATCACCGCTCTCTCTTTTTTACGCGCTATAACATCTGCTTTTTTAATATTGGTGACCGCATTTCCAAAATGGTCAATATAGACCACCTCTCCTTCAATATGACTTTCATCTTCTGACAGTTTAGCCTGTCTTGATTGAAGTTGAACAATTTCATGGGTCTCTGGGCCAAGCAAAGTCAACGGGCCCTCATTTGCTAGGTGTGCGGCTGCCGGAGCGAGCACGTCAAGTTCATGAAACCCAGACTGAGGTTTAAAGGATTCAATGATGCGTATTTCATCAATATCTGCAACGGAGATAATCTCTGGAATAATTCCATTATCGCAAGCTACAAAGAAGTGATTTTGAGCTTTAGCCACTATATATCGATTTAACGGGAGCAAGCTGTTGTTGATCGCGATGAGATGAACACTGTTTTCTGGAAAGTCTTTAAAGCTCGACTTCACGAGGTAGGCAGCACCCATTAAGTTGAAATGATCTACCTGATTGGAGATGTCAATAACCGGGCTAGTTGGTGTTAATTTAAGTAGCGAGGCTTTAATTCGGGCGACATAATGATCTTTGAGGCCAAAGTCTGAAGTAAGAGTGATTACGCCCATCCAATTGTTAATAGTTTTTGACAAAGGCTAAGCCGTATTTTGGCTATGTTTGTTTGAAGGTAAAATTAGTGAAAAGATATTTTGAACGAACTACTCATCGAACTCACCGATATTAACGCGCAAGACTTTTTCGGGCTAGAAAACGAAACCGTCAGTCTGTTAAAAAAATACTACCCAAAGTTAAAAATAGTAGCTAGGGGGAATAAGCTTAAAGCCTACGGAGACGAGGAAGAATTGGAAGCCTTTGACAGCCATTTCGATCAATTAACCTCTCACTTTGCGCGATATAATAAGTTGGACGAAAATAGCATTGAGCGCATTTTGAGTGGCGACCATCACGAAAGAAAAACGGCAGAAGCACCATCTGAAATCGACCATATGGTTTTGGTTCATGGGGTGAATGGGCGTAAAATCAAGGCGCAAACCTTCAATCAAAAACGCTTGGTTGAAGCCGTACTGAAAAACGACATGGTCTTTGCCATTGGTCCTGCCGGTACCGGTAAAACCTATACCGGTGTGGCCATGGCGGTTAAAGCCCTTAAAGAGAAACAGGTCAGACGAATTATTCTCACACGTCCGGCAGTTGAGGCAGGAGAGAACCTAGGCTTTTTACCCGGAGATCTTAAAGAGAAATTGGATCCCTACATGCAGCCGTTGTACGACGCCTTGCGTGACATGATCGATCCAGAAAAGCTGCAGAACTATATTGAGACTGGAGTAATTCAAATAGCCCCTCTAGCGTTTATGCGCGGTAGAACCTT
>JAURPW010000057.1:0-3486 GCA_030836435.1 Flavobacteriaceae bacterium | reverse complement strand
TCCACGTATTCAAAGCGACACAGTTGACCTTTTAGAGGCCATGTGCTTAGGCACGCTAGAACGCCACAAGCTTTCGGTGCGAAAAGAGGTTGCCACCACAGTAATAGCCGTTTCAGAGGGATACCCTGACGCTTACGAGAAAGGCAAAGAGGTATACGGATTAACGCGCGCGCATGAAAGCCATGTGTATCACGCCGGAACCGCGCTTAAAGACGGATCTGTTGTCACTAACGGGGGCCGCGTACTAGCGATCACCTCTTTTGGAGACCGCATGGAGCAAGCGTTAGGTAAAAGCTATGCCACCCTTGAGCAAGTAGGGTTTGAGCAGATGTATTTTAGAAGAGATATCGGGAAAGACCTGATGTAAGGCCTATAGAAACGAATGCGCTGAGTTCGAGGTGTCGTCGTCGTTGGCGTCTTTGTACTTCTTAAGCTCGTTCATCCAATACCCACCAGCGGCCAATCCTACCAAGACGAACAGCCAGCTTACAGCGTTTGAGAGCCACCAGCTATCCATAGAGCGCAGTAGGTCGTAAGGAATGAACAGCACGTTTTCAAAAAGTGCCGCGATGGCGTAAAAGATAGAAGTCATCATGTCTCAACAATTTGAATGCTCCAAAAATACACCAACTAATTGTGCTTTCAAAAATCCGGCAGCCATATTGGAGGTTAAATTTTGTCGCGTCTTTTAAGCAGTTTTTGCAGGTAATAAGATAGTGGGTTGGAGTATTTAAGCAGCTTCCAAGGCCTGCTCGAGTGTGGCTTGTGAATCACGGGGCTTTCAAAAACCACCGTGTTGACAAAATTCAGGGCAAGGGCCTTTTTAGAAATAAAGGTGTCAAACCAATCTTTTGAATCGTCGAGCCCTTTAAAGCTAAAGGCGTCTAAAAATTCGAGGGAGATAAGGGTACAGCAGAAACTGAGGCTGCGCTGAGTAGGGCACGAGTCGACCTTGACGTTCTTAAACTTCTCGTACGGATAGTTAATTTTTCCTCTACTGTCAGTGGTTACGGCCCCAATAAGTCCTGAATCTTTAGTGCGCGACAGATGATACAGCAGTGTTTCTACCGTGTCTTTTTGAACAGTGACGTCAGACTCAACGATAACTAGCGGAAGCCGTGCTTCTAACGCTAGGTTTTGAGCCATCTGAAGCACAAGCTTGTAGTTGGGCGATGGGTGCTGGGTGTGATCCTCTAGATGTACAAGCTCAAAATGCCCTGTTTTTGCAGCTGCTTCGAGCCCGGCTTTGGTCTCGGGCTCACTAAAATCGTTGAAAACGATGTGCCTTAGCGGCACAGTAGATTCGGAGATGGCTTGGCAGGCCTCAAGCGTGTTTTGAAGCGCGTTTTTTACAGGGGTAATAACAAGTGCTTGGTACATAGGGCTAAATTAGGCTTCCTTGACAGGAGCTGCCGGATCCGGCAGTGCATCCGTAACAGTGCTGATTCACACGAATGTGGCGTTCGAGCAGGCTGTCTGCATCAAAATCGTCAATATGTTTAGCTGCGGAGGCCACCGGCATCTCTAGCATCTGATTAAAGTCGCAATCGTAGAGGTTGCCATTCCAACCCACCGAGAGCGTGTTGGTGCACATTACGCCAGCCAGGGTCGCCGGGTTAAACGACTCTACTAAGGTTTGCATGTAATCGTCGAAATTTTCTGAAGCGATCAGGTAGTCTAAAAATCGGGAAATGGGCAGGTTATTTATGCAAAACAACTGATTGAATACGATGCCAAACTGATCGTTGAGCTTAGACTTGAAGTCGCGCTCTAATTGGGCCTGCTCGGCAGACAAGAAGGCCCCTGAGGGGTTGTACACCAAATCGAGCACGAGCTCGGGATCGCTTCCGTATCCCAACGCGTTTAGGTTTTTTAAGGCTGTAATAGACTTGGAGAAAACGCCCTCTCCGCGCTGTTTGTCGGTGCGCTTTAGGCTGTAGTGAGGTAAAGACGACACCACTCTCACTTTCATTTCTTTAAAGAAAGCTGGCAGTTTTTTATAAGTTGGATTCGCCTCTAGTATGGTCAGATTAGAGCGCACTATGACCTCCTTAACCCCAATACTTTTGGCTTTTTCAACGAGATAGTTAAAGTGCGGATTCATCTCTGGCGCCCCACCCGTAAGGTCTAGGGTGCCTACTTCAGTGGCTCTGGCCACTTCCAACACTTTTTCTATCGTCTCGAGACTCATGATTTCTTTTCGGTCAGGGCCCGCATCAACGTGACAATGGGCGCAAACCTGGTTGCAGAGATAGCCGAGGTTGACCTGCAAGATTTCGAGCGCCCTTGGCTTTAATGGAAAGGCCTCTAGCTGCTGCAAGCGCTCCTTGAATGTGGGAAGTTCGTCTGCAGCAAATAGTCCCCCTTCTAGTCGAGCTAGCTGGGTTGCCGTTGAGGCTAAGGGGTCAGCCCTTGAGTGTAGCGATTTTAGCATGCTAATGGCTCAGCTTGTCGTGTTTGTTCATCATTTGAACCGCATGTACCAAGGTGGCTCCGGCCTCTATGGCGGCACCTGAATGAACGGCCTCCATCATTTCTTCTTCGCTGATTCCGCGCTTGAGCGCATCTTGGGTATAGGCGTCTATGCAATACGGACATTTTACCACATGAGATACAGCCAGAGCGATCAGTGATTTTTCTCGGGCAGAAAGGGCCCCGTCTTCAAACACTTTTTGATAATACGAAAAAAAGGCGTCGCCCAAAGGGGCGCTCCAATCGCTTATGTTTTTGAATTTTTTCAGGTCTTTGGGGTCATAATACGAATCGCTCATGTCGAACTAGTTTTGGCCCTAAAGTTACAATCAAATTAACGGGCCGGCTTTATTTTCTAACTTTGTCAGGTGAATAATTCAGCATCAGAAACGGCTCTTGTTCTATCTGGCGGAGGCATCCGTGGCATGGCGCACATCGGATTTATAAGGGCCCTTCAAGAGCACGGCTTAGCTGTCGATCGCGTCGCCGGAGCCAGTGCAGGAGCACTTGTAGGCGCCTTGTTCTGCAACGGCAACAGCACCGACGACATGCTGGCTTTTTTCAAAGAGACACCCCTTTTTAGATACAATTATTTCAGCATTAACAAGCCCGGGCTAATAGACACCGATCGGTATTACTCTGTCTTAAAAGGCTATTTAATGCATGATTCTTTTGAAGAACTGAATCTTCCTTTACACGTGGCGGCCACCAATTTACAAGAAGGGTATCTGCGCGAATTCAACAGTGGACCGCTCATAAAACCGCTGTTGGCATCGGCCTCACTTAGCCCAGTTTTTAGCCCCGTAGAAATTGAAGGTCAACTGTATGCAGACGGAGGTATTTTGAGCAATTTTCCATTAGAATTTGTGGAGGATAAAGCAGAGCGAATCATAGGGTCAAACACCACAGAACTCAGCACGGTTTCTAGCAGGCACCTGAAAAATGCGCTGCAAATTACTGCGCGGGTAAGCAGCCTTATGATCTACTCGCGCACTAAAGAAAAGCTTCAGCGTT
>JAURPW010000056.1:0-4041 GCA_030836435.1 Flavobacteriaceae bacterium | reverse complement strand
TAAAAACCTTTGTGGCTTATTCTGAAAACGCTTACACCAAAACCTCGCTCGAGGTCAGAGCGGCGGTGGTAGAGGCCTATGCTAACGCCCTTATGGCCGAGAAGAGCGCCGGCCTGCTCTCTAAGAATGTGGCCCAAATAGAACGCAACCTCTTTGAGTCTAAGGCCCTTTTTGAAAACGGATTAGGAGAGCAAGAGACGGTAGATCAGTTGCAGATTACCTACACTACGCTTAAGAACAACGAGAAAAACGCCTATCGCATGGCACGTATTAGCCTATATATGCTCAACGCGCTATTAGGCCGTGAAATCGATGCACCACTTGATCTTATCGATTCTCTTGAAGCCCTGGTGGGCATTGAGATGGTCAGTCCGCTTGCCGAAACTTTTGAATTTGATCAGAACATCGATTATAAAATGGTTCAAAACCTCACTCAGCAGACTGCTTTAGAATTGAAGCTGGCCAAGAGTAAGGCTTTACCTACGCTGAGTGCCTCATTGAACCTAGGGACCAATACATTTGGTGAGCGATTTGATTTTTTCGAAACCGGAAAAGAATACTTCAATACCGCCATCTTAGGGGTGAATCTTCAGGTACCTATTTTTAGTTCGCTGCTGCGCTCGGCCAATACCCAAAGGGCTAAAATCGCCGATATAAAAGCGCAGAATACAAAAAAAGATACCGAACGCATGCTTTCTGTGCAGTTTGAAAATCTGAGCAGTGCCTTTGCCCTTTCTAAAGATCAGTTTTTGAGCTCGAAAGACAACCTAGACCTCGCACAGCGCATTGCCGACAAGAATGAACTCAAATTCAAGGAGGGCATTGCCAGTAGTTTTGATTTGCGTCAAGCCCAGTTGCAGTTATACCAGAGCCAGCAAGAATACCTTTCTTCTATGGTACGCGTGATCAACGCGCATACCCAGTTAGCTAATTTTTTAAATGAATCACTTTAAATCATCGACTTCTGAACGAACCATCACCCATGAAAACACTTTTTAAGACCCTTTCGCTTCTATCGCTAACCCTATTGGTAAGTTGCCAAAGCGCCGATGAATCTTCTGTAGATCAGTTGTTACAATCCGGTGACGAACAGGCCATTCGAGAGAAACGCGCTGCCCTGTCTCAGGAGCGCAACGCCATTGATGCTACCATTGACCAACTAGACCAGGCTTTGGCTAAGATGAACACAAACACCTCTTTGCCTTTGGTGGCGGCTATTCATGCCCAACCTGCGCTTTTTGATCACTATGTATCGCTTCAGGGCACGGTTAAAACCCTTCAAAACGTGCTCGTTTACCCTGAAATGCCCGGTATTCTAAAGTCAATTGCAGTTAGAAAAGGTCAACGCGTTAAAAAGAACGATCTGCTCGCTTTACTCGACGACGGTGGCCTTGCTGCCCAATTCGAGCAGGCTAAAAGCCAGTTGGCTTTGGCCAAAACTGTTTTTGAGCGTCAAGAGCGACTTTGGAAACAAGAGATCGGGTCTGAGATACAGTACTTACAGGCCAAAACCAACTTTGAGTCAGCTCAAAGTGCAGTGGCTGCACTAGAAATGCAGTACAACAAGTCTTTTGTTCGCGCACCCTTCGACGGTTCAGTGGATCAGGTGTTTAAAGAGCCCGGAGTTTTTGTTTCTCCTGGGCAAGGCGCAGAACTATTTAGAATTGTCAATCTCGATGAGGTATACCTAGAGGTTGATGTGCCCGAAAGTCATGTGGCTACGGTGAAAAAGGGTACTAAGGCTCTTGTCTACCTAGGCGCACTTGCTACAGAAATTGAGGCTGAGGTTTCACAGCGCTCAAATGTGATTAATCCATCAAACCGATCGTTTAAAATAGAAGTGGCACTGCCCAATAAAGACGGAGCGATCAAGCCTAACCTTACTGCAACCGTTCAGCTCAACGACTACAGCAAAGAACAAGCTATTCTGGTAGTGCAATCGATTGTTTCTGAGAATGCCGATGGTCAACAGTATTGCTTTGTGCTGCGCCAAGAAGGGGATACCTACTTCGCCGAGCGTCGCATCGTTCAAACCGGAAAAACTCAAGGCGATTTTATTGAGGTGCTCGACGGAATTACACCTGGCGAATTACTCATAACCGAAGGGGCAAAAAAGGTCACCGATGGTCAACAGGTTCAATACATCAATCAATAGGCCCTCTCTATGAAAAAGGCAGAAAAGAATAGTAACAAAGAATTTAAATGGTCTTCTTGGGCCATAGATAATCCGACTACTATCTATGTGATGATCGCCATTTTCTTCGTGGTGGGTCTGACGTCGTATTTCGCTATGCCCAGAGAAGAATTTCCTGAGGTGGTTGAGACGAAGATTTTTGTGAGCACCATTTACCCTGGAAATACGGCTGAAGATATTGAGCGGCTGATTGTCGATCCGCTCGAAGACCGCATCAAGAGCGTCTCGGGAGTAATCGAAACCACTTCGACTTCATCTGAAGACTACGGAATGATCGTGGTTGAGTTTGAAGAGAGCGTCTCAATTCAAGAGGCTAAGGTGCGCATTCAAAATGAGGTAGACGTTGAAAAAGCAAGCGAAGACTGGCCGGTCTTTAATGGAGCCAAGGTAGAGCCTAACGTCTTTGACCTTAATATTTCCGAGTCTCAACCCATCATGAATGTCAACCTGAAAGGCGATTATACCACCATTCAGCTAAAGGCCTTCGCCGAATACCTCGAAGAGCGCATCGAAGAGCTTCCGCAGATCAAAGAAGTCGACATCCGAGGAGCCCAAGAAATGGAGGTTGAGGTGGCCCTCGACGTCTATAAGATGATGGCCTCTCAGGTGAGTTTTAACGACGTCATTGGGGCTATTTCTAACGGAAACATGACCATGTCGGCCGGAAGCCTGGTCGCTAGCGGTCAGCGCAGAACCATTCGCATTTTAGGAGAAATCGAATCGCCCAAAGCACTCGAAGATTTTGTGGTGAAGTCTGAGAACGGAGCCATCTTTTTAAAAGACATCGCGACTGTTTCGTTTAAAGAAGAAGAGCGAAATACCTATGCACGGGAGTCACTCACTCCGGTGGTCATGCTCGATGTAAAAAAACGCGCCGGATTAAACGCGGTAGAGGCCGCCGAACTCATTTATGAAATAGTGGATGAGGCGCGCGAAGAGGTTTTTCCACCAGATTTGAGCGTCACCATCACAAGTGATACAAGCTCTACTACCATCAACCAAGTAGACGATTTGGTGAACAATATCATCTTCGGAATTATCCTGGTGGTCATCGTGCTCATGTTCTTCTTAGGATTTAGAAACGCCTTGTTTGTGGGCTTTGCGATTCCGATGTCGATGTTCATGTCATTCATGATACTGAACGCCCTTGGATACACACTGAACACTATGATTTTATTTGGTCTGATCATGGGTCTGGGAATGCTTGTAGACAACGGAGTTGTGGTGGTTGAGAACGTTTACCGCTTAATGGATAAAGAAAAGATGTCGCGCATAGAGGCGGCGAAAAAGGGAATTGGGGAGATCGCGGTTCCCATTATCATATCTACGGCCACCACAGTAGCGGCATTTGTACCTCTGGGCACCTGGCCAGGTGTGATGGGTCAGTTTATGATTTATTTTCCGATCACCCTTTCGGTGGTGCTGGGCTCTTCGCTCTTTGTGGCCATTTTCATGAATTCTATGTTGGTTTCTAAATTCATGGTCATCGATGAAAAGGAGATCTCCTTTAAAACCCTTAGAAACATCTCTATCGTTTTTGGAGCCCTTGGTATCTTCATGTCGATTGTGGGTGGTCCGGTTCGCGGATTGGGCAACCTAATGGTAGTGACTATTGTGCTGATGTGGCTTTATCGATTGTTTATCTTTAAGTCTACCGTTTCTTTTCAGAATACTGTTTTGGTATGGCTTGAAAACGCGTATGAGAAGCAATTGAAAGCTGCGCTTCGCGGCCGAAATGTGTACTACCTCTTCGCCGGAACCATAGTGTTGTTGCTACTGGCCTTTATGGGCTTTGGGGCCTCTATCGGTATGGGAAGAACCAAGATTGAATTTTTCCCAGATAACAC
>JAURPW010000055.1:0-9609 GCA_030836435.1 Flavobacteriaceae bacterium | reverse complement strand
AGCGGGCTGCGGTCTAAATTGGTAAAACTTTGAGCTGTCAACTGAATGCTAAACCCCAAAAATATGGCTACGTATGCAAGTGACTTCATGTACTAATTTTGAGTTAAGGTACTTAAAAAACAACTAAAGGTTAGAACGGTTTTAGTGCTAAATCGCTACTAAAATACCAAAGTACCTTGGTTACACTCTCCTAGTGCAATAGCTATGCCAAGTTTCTTTTTCGGAACAGCTAAAATGTTAAAGAAAACGATAAATCAACCAGCTGTGAATGGTGTGCAGGTGCTGACCGCTGATTCCTCTGTTGAGTGCGACATAGCGGTATCCTGTTCGCGCCATAAAGTGCTTATTTACCGGAAATTGCACGCCAATAAAAGTCCAGTTTTGGTCCATTTTTTGCCACTTAAATCCTTGGGTCAGCACGAAGTGTTCGTTAAAGGCTACCAAATCGACGGGAGTGTTGTTGACTTCAAAGAGAAAGGCGTCTGCACGACTGCGAATGCGGAGCCTTTCGGTATACCCACTTTCTCGATGCCGTTGCTCGTGACGCAGCCAGTGCGAAAAGCGAATGGGACCCACTTGATGTGAAAAATCAATCTGTTCCCAGAAGTTAATTTCTTCGTTGGTGTTAAAAGGCCCTCCCTCGTAGCTGGCATTGTAGAGGTAGCTTAGTCCACCACTTAGGCGAATAGATTTTGAGAGCTTATAAATGAAGGCCGGACGAAGAATGAGCTGTCGAGACTGTTTCATAAAGTCTCCGCGCACAAAGTGCGTTTCGGCTCTGTAGGTCCATTTACCAGAAAGGTCTCCAACCGCGAATAACGAATTATGGCTGATCGCTTCTTGAGCGCTTAGTGCGCCAAAAGCCAACACCGCGCATGCAAGCGCTAGTGAAAATTTCGACATGAGACAGGCTTACTGTTTGGGAACAGCCAAATAACCGCCTTTCAAGTCGTAAATTTCTTTGAAGCCTACAGACTCTAGGTATTTAGCCGCCTTAAGGCTTCGATTTCCTGATCGGCAATACAGGTAAACAGGCTTCAGGGTGTCTATTTTTTTGAAGTAAGCCTCAAACGCTTCGGGCTTTAAGAAATCAACTTGCTTGGCACCCTTTAGATGGCCCTGCTTAAATTCGGTTTTCGTTCTGACATCGATCAGTAGTACATTTTTTTGAGCCGATTGCTCCAAAAATGTAAGCGAGTCTAAACGTGAAATGGCTGAATCTTGTGCCTGTGCTTGTTGACACCAAATGCCAAAGAGCGAACAACTAATTAAGGCGAATAATCTAATCATTTTGTGTATTGTTTAATAACGATACGAATTAAGCAAATTGATTGGGTTTGGAATGTGCTCTAAGTTACATAGTTTAGCATTTAAGAATGAGTAAATTCGCTTTCCTCTTTAAATCTAATCATCATGAGCACACAGTCAGAGCGCATCAAAACACTTATAATTGGTTCAGGTCCAGCAGGTTATACTGCGGCAATTTATGCTGCAAGGGCCGATATGAGACCGGTGGTCTACACGGGTATGGAACCAGGAGGGCAGTTGACCACAACCACAGAGGTAGATAATTTTCCAGGATACCCTGAGGGGGTAGACGGCCCAAGTATGATGGTTCAGTTACAACAACAAGCTGAGCGCTTCGGAACCGAAGTACGCATAGGTCAGATTACATCTGTTGAGTTTAGTGGACAACCCGGACATCCCCATAAAGTGGTAGCCGATGGATCGAAAGAATTATTTGCAGATACGGTGATCATTTCTACAGGTGCCTCTGCCAAGTACCTTGGAATTCCTAGTGAGCAACGCTTGAGGGGCGGAGGTGTTTCGGCTTGCGCAGTTTGCGACGGCTTCTTTTATAAGGGTCAAGAGGTGGCCATAGTAGGCGGAGGCGATACGGCTGCAGAGGAAGCTTCGTACCTGTCTAAGATCTGTTCTAAGGTGACCATGCTCGTTCGAAAAGACCAAATGCGTGCTTCTAAAGCCATGCAGCACCGCGTTGAAAGTATTGCGAACATCGATGTTCGATACAACACCGAGGTCGATGAGGTTCTCGGAGATCAGGTTGTTGAGGGGCTTAGAATGGTGAATCGTTTGACCGGGGAGAAAGAAGAAATTGCCATAACGGGATTGTTTATCGCCATCGGACACACTCCGAACACCGACATATTTAAAGGTCAATTAGATATGGATGAAGTGGGCTACATTCAAACCCAAGGTAAGACGACCAAAACCAATAAACCTGGGGTATTTGCCTGCGGCGATGCTCAAGACAAAGAGTACAGACAGGCGATCACTGCGGCCGGAACGGGTTGTATGGCGGCCTTAGACGCTGAGCGTTACTTGGCAGCTAATGAATCCTAAACGCTCAATGAGCTTGTCAAAAATTCACAGCTTTTTATTTTTTAAACTCCCCTCTGCCTATTGGAGTGGGGTGCGGGTGGCCAAGCTTACCGAGAATTATGCCGAAGTTACCGTTCGGCACAATTGGTTCAATTCGAACCCTTTTGCTTCTATTTTCTGGGCCGTACAAGGAATGGCAGCTGAATTGAGTTCAGGTGTTCTGATTATGAATGAGATTCAACGTTCGGGCCATAAGATCAGCATGCTAGTAGTTCAAAATAAGGCCGTTTTTTCAAAAAAGGCCAAAGGTAAAATTCGGTTTAGCTGTGAGGTTGAAGACCGAGTTAGAAAGGCCGTAGAGCAAACCGTCGCAACAGGAGAGGGCGTTACCTTTTGGCTGCAAAGCACGGGCATCGATGCGGCTAACGATACCGTTTCGACTTTTGATTTTGAGTGGTCTATCCGATTGAAAAGCAATTAGAATTTTAACGAATCCTTGGGATAATTTTTTGAATTCTCATTTTAATTTCATGAAGTTCTAAAGAATAAATCATGAGAAATAAAATGCTGAATTACACCCAGTCTATTTTAGAAAAGGTCAGTTTTGATCGTGATCTATTTTTAAAAGAAGTACAAAAAGCAAAGGGTATGCTACAAGGCCAAGAATGGTTGGCTTTAGTGGAGTGGTTGCGGGAATTTGTAAACGATAAACCGCTGCTCAAGTACGAGTTGTACGCTAGACCTTCGTTGATTGCTGTTTAGGTGAAATGATCTTCACGTCGTGAAAGCTAATGGCTCCTCGAATTACAGAGCTAATAACTTCTTTCAACACCGAGGTTATCTGCAATTTGAGCTCACTCTTGTGATAGATTAGGCTTATTTCTCTAGCAGGCTCAGGTTTTTCAAAATATTTCAGGTGTTTTTTCTGTTGTTCATTCAAATGAAGGGTGTGCAGATAGGGTAGCAGGGTCATCCCCATGTTTTCGTCGGATAGTTTTATCAAGGTCTCGAAACTACCGCTTTCAATCCTAAAGACACTGGGGTCCAATTGCTTAGGCACTCCACAGAGATTGACTACTCCGTCTCTAAAGCAGTGTCCGTCTTCTAGCAGTAACACCTCATCTAGCCTTAGATCTTCACTGTGTAACTGTTTTTGATCGCTAAGCCTGTGATTGTCTGGTATGTAGGCCACAAAGGGCTCGTAGAACAGCGGGCGTTCAATGATGTCTTCCTGCGCCAAGGGTGTTGCGGCTATGGCTCCGTCTAGCTTTCCTTCTCTGAGCTGAACCACTATCTCTTCGGTAGTCATTTCTTTTATAATCAGCTTAACCTTGGGATATTTCTTAATAAAAACAGCTAAAAACATCGGAAGTAGGGTAGGCATAACGGTTGGAATGATGCCCAAGTTGTAGGGCCCACCGACATATCCCTTTTCGACCGACACGATGTCTTTTATACGCTCTGCCTCAATTACCACTCTTCTGGCTTGTTCTACAATTTTCTCTCCAACCGCGGTCAGCTTGATCGGTTTAGAACTGCGGTCGAATAACTTAATATTAAGTTCTTCTTCGAGCTTAGCCACCTGCATGCTTAAAGTGGGTTGAGTGACAAAAGACTTTTCGGCGGCAACCGTAAAATTCTGATGCTCGGCAACAGCAATTAGATAGTGGAGTTGGGTGATGGTCATACGGGTTTGTTTAGTTGTTGCATGGCCGCTGCGACTGCTTGTTCATTGGCATCGCCATCTGCCAAATGAGCGATCACTTGAGCGCGATCTTCTGTTCGCTCTTGAGAGAGTTTTTGGGCAAAATGAAAATCGCAAATTTCAAGGTTGAAACCTAAAACACCCCTCACTTGCTTGAGCGTTTCTGCAGCGTATTCACTCATAAATTTGGGATTTTTTTGCCTAGACTCATGCGTGTACATTAGGTGATCTAGATCAGACAGGGTCTGCTCTGGACTGCTCAAGTTGACTGTGCAATAGACGTGTAGGGCGGTATAGTTATAGGTAGACACTTCTTCATGGGTGTACCAAGAACCTGAAATGTACGCACTAGCCCCTTTAAATATGCAGAGTACCTCTTCGGGCAACCCTTCGTTGAGCCACTGTTGCGCCAGCGGATTCGCCTTGGCCATGTGACTGCTAAGGCTGAGGTCTTTATTGACTATAAACGGAAGATGTGTTCCCCAGCTGCGCTTGTTTAGCGGAGCAATTAGGATTCCAAAAGCCTGATTTCTAATAAATTCAATGGCTTCGTTTAACTCTGGATTGCGGTGTTGTGCTCTGATGTACATAAGTTAGTCAATGCGGTTATCGTCAAATGAAGACGGCAATAGTTTTGGAAGTAAGCTGGCGATGACCGGCAACAGCACCGAGCCTCCTGGGAGCAAAAATAAGGCGATAGAGGGAATGCTTTTAAAACTGTCTAATAGATATGCCTTCATTTGCTCTTTTTCTTTGAGGCTCAATTCGGTGTGAGTTGATTTTTTGATCAATTTGATCAACTCTTTGTTTTGACGTAACTCGCGTTTTATACGGTCGCGATTGCGGTAAATTAACCGACCTGCAGTTTTGGTCAGTCCTTCGTAATAGTTGTAAACGAGGTTGTCATGTTTGAGATAGGGTATGTCAGTGTAGTGACTTGTGTAAAATAGGTCGACCTCATTGAGAAGCTGCTGAATAGCTTCCTCTGATAACTTAAAGCTCATTCCCTTAGAGTAGAGTGCGTCTAATGCGTGTTCAGAATAACCCTTGCTTTCCCAAAGGGTTACGGCGGCCATTCTAAGCGCATACTGGCTTAAGTTTGCGGGCCAGTCTGAAATCGGGTCTTGGGCCTTTGCACGCAATGCAGAAGGTCTAAATGCCCTGCTGTCTTCTAGAAGTTTAGCGATTTTAAAGTGTTTATCATCTACCGTTTTGCGCAGGGAGGCCGCTTCTTGAATGGTATCTAGTACAAGGTGCTCATAAAACGCTGCATAGTCGGCAATAGGCTGCCCTTTCACAAACTGTTCAAATAGAAGTACGTCAAGGTAGAGTAGTACGTTGGTCATGCTCGTGCCCATTGACTTCTTGAACAGTCCTCCGCCCAAATAGATGCGAGAATCAATGAGTTTTTCAATGTTCTTCGTAGAAGCACCCAGTCCTAGGTTAGAATAGAAGGCGCCTAATGCCGATCGAAATTCGGCTACCGAATGCTGAGACGCCACCCCGTAGAGAGAAATAAAGAGATTTACCTTGGCGATTTCATCGGTTGTGGTTAACGCAGGTAGCTGCAGTTTTTCCCACGAACGCAAATGGGCTCCATATAGGAACCCAGTTTGCGATTGAAAATGCGTTAAGTGTGCTGCGTCTGACCAGGTGTTTCTGGCTTTATCTAGCTCATGGCTAAGCTTAAGGGTCCAACCGTGGGCAGATGGATTCATAGAATCTTAGTCTACTTCCGGTGAAAGCGTTTTGCTTAACACGGGCTTCTGATGAGGCGCCATTTGATCCACAAACTCGACCCATTCCGTTTCAAAGAATGTAGTAACGGCCTGCGTAAATGCTTGGGTAGACTCTTCTGCGAATTGAATAAGCTGCTGCTCCGTGGCCGTTATTCCCGACTTACGTGTTTGAACGTAACGCGATGCATTTCTAATGCGGGTAAGAACGGTCATTTCAGCGTTTCGTGTAATCCCTTGGCGTTTATCTTCTTTTCCGAATACCTGATCTTGAAGTCCTGTCAAGGTTGCTTTTAGCGATTTTAGGCGCTCCTTTTCTTCATTGTCTAAGCTGGTCTCGGTAGCTTTTAGTTGGGCCTCGAATGCCTTAATTTGTCCTAGAGCCTGAGCCAGTTTTTGGGTAGACTCACTGACCGTAGCCAGAAGCGCTTGCACATCTTTGGTCGCCTTGTATACCTCTTGTGCATGAGCCACAGACTGATTGAGTCTGGGGTCAAGGGCGACCTCAATAGAGGCTGTTGCCGTTTGGTCTCCAAGCTGCGCAACAAGAGTGTAGGTGCCTGGTAGCACATCAGCTCCAGAAGGTTCTCTCTTGGGTTTTCTTAAGGTGCGCGAAGGTGATTCGACACCTTTCTCGTCTAGATTCCATCTGATGCGATGAAAGCCGGGCTTTTCAGGTCTCTTGCTGGTTAGGTGTCTAATGGTATCGGCACCTTTCAACACAAAGAGGTGTAGGCTGTCTTTTTCTTTCATGCCCTCGGATCCTTGTTTCACGTAATAAGTTATTCGCGCTCCTGAGGGGCGATTTTCGCCGTGGTACATGGCGTCGGCTCCAAATCGCGATCCGGTAGGTTGTTGATAGGCGGCGTGGTAGGCGGTAGGGGCATCAAACAGAGCAAGCTCGCGTTGCAATACATCGGGCGAGGCTGATAGTTGCTGTAACGGACGAATGTCATCTAATACCCAAGCAGCTCTTCCAAAAGTTCCAATAACTAGGTCTTTTTCGCGTGGATGTATAACCAAATCCTTGGTAGAAACGGTAGGGAAGCCGTTGGTGTATTTCATCCAACTTTTTCCCTTGTTTAGTGAAAGGTATAATCCGTCATCTGTACCCAAAAAGAGGAGATTCGGAAACTCTGGGTCAGGAAGAATAGAGAGCGTGTAGCTCTCCACGTCGGTTTCGTCTGCAATGCGCTCCCAAGACTTTCCGTAGTTGGTGGTGTGGTAGGCGTAGGGAGTGTAATTAAATCGTCGGTAATCGTTGGCGATGAGATAGGCTTCCCCTGGATTGGTTTCTGAGGCTCTAATCTGAGCAATCCACGAACCTTTAGGTAGCCCTTTGAGGTTGGTGCTCACATCGGTCCAGTTAGCACCGCCATCTCGAGTAATATGAACTCGGCCATCATCGGTTCCGACCCAAAGCATATTTTGTTCGACCTTCGAAGGCTCTATCACCAAAATGGTACAGTGATTTTCAGCGCCCGTTGCGTCCATGGTGAGCCCTCCGCTTTCGCTTTGTTTTTGCTTGGCTGGGTCGTTAGTGGTTAGGTCTGGAGAGATCACGGTCCAGCTAAGCCCCTTGTCGGTGCTTTTGTGCACGAACTGGCTTCCGAAATAAACAGTCGAGGTGTCAAAAGGGTCTTGACCGATTCCCGAATTCCAGTTAAAACGAAGTTCGGTCTGCTGATCGGGCGGAGTAGGCCTCACTCCATAATTGTTTCCGGTTAGGTAATCGTAGCGTACCACGCTTCCTTGTTGGCTCATCGAATAACCGTAACGCGAATCATCGGGGTCTGGAACCACATCGAAACCGTCTCCAAATGAAATCTCTTGCCAGTAGCTGTTGCGGATGCCTTGGTCTTTCCAGACGTAAGCTGGGCCGCGCCATGATCCGTTGTCTTGCATGCCTCCGTAGACGTTATACGGAAACTCATTGTCCACAGCGATGTGGTAAAACTGAGCTACCGGTATGTTCTCGGCAAAACGCCAGGACTTTCCGCGGTAGCGAGTGATACTGAGCCCCCCGTCGTTTCCGTTAATCATAAAGTCGGGATCGGTGGGGTGAATGTACCACGCGTGGTGATCCGGGTGAACCCCATTTGATACGCCATAAGCGGGCATTAATTCTTTAAAACTTTTTCCACCATCTTCAGATACGTTCACATAGGTAAACACCGAGTACAGTCGATTCTCGTTCGAGGGATCGACGGCCAAGTCTGAGTAGTAAAAGGGGCGGTTGCCGATTTCTTCTTTATCGTTGACCATGACCCATTTTTCGCCTCCGTCGGCTGATCGATACAGGGCATTTTTCTTAGCCTCTACCAGTGCGTAAATTACTTGGGTGTCACTGGGAGCAATAGCTAAACCGATACGGCCTAATTCACCTTCAGGAAGTCCTTCTTTTTCTGTGAGCTTTTTCCAGCTTTCACCTCCATCATAGGTGAGGTAAAGTCCACTGCCCGCACCACCTGACTTGAAAAACCAAGGGTCGCGCTTATGCTCCCATAAGGCGACCACTAATTTATTGGGGTTTTGCGGGTCCATGACCATGTCGGCCACTCCGCTTAAGTCGTTACTGAAAAGTACCTGCTTCCAGTTTTTACCGCCATCGGTGGTTTTGTATACCCCTCTCTCTTTGTGGGCGCCCCAGGGCGATCCTATAGCACCGACGTAAACCGTATTTGAGTCAGACGGATCAATAAGAATACGGTGAATGTGACGGGTTTTCTCGAGCCCCATAGCTTTCCAGCTTTTTCCGCCATCTAGCGAGCGGTATACACCGTAACCTCCGTTAAGGCTGTTTCTAGGATTTCCCTCTCCAGTTCCAACCCAGATCACATCTGCATTGTTGGGGTCTATAGCCACCGCGCCAATTGAGGAGGTTAGTTCGTTGTCGAAAATAGGATGCCAGGTGGTTCCTCCAGAGGTTGATTTCCAAAGTCCTCCAGAGGCTGTTCCCGCGTAGATGATATCCGGATTCGTGCGAACCGCATCTATGGCTGTCACTCTTCCGCTCATGCCTGCAGGCCCAATGTTACGTGGCTTAAGGTCTTGAGCGAGTTTCATGGTAAATTCTTGGGCTGCTACGAGTCCGCTAAGAGCGAAAAAAGCACTAAATAAAAGATGTTTCATACAAGAGATGACTTAAAGGGAATAAGAAAATTAACGCAAAATTTGATTCGGAAAAACAATGAGGCTCTCGTGTCCGTCTTTACTGACCGCCGAAACCCCGAAGAAGAAATTGTCAATAACGACTCCTTCTAGCTCGTGTTCGGTGACCCCTTCTAGGTGACGTGAATGGCTCCACTGCGGCACGGTCGTTTCGCGCCAATGCACTTTATAACCACCGGCGCCTTCAACGGCTGACCACTTTAGTCGCGCGTTGGCCTGAACAATTCCGCCTATGGCTACCGTTTCAGGAGCTAATGGAGCCCATGCTAGCGAAGCCAGTGTGATAGCATTCACCGCGGTAAGCTTGGCTGCGTAGTCAAAGTCAACATGTTCAAAGGTGTCTCCGTAAGCGATGCCGTTTTCAACTCGAATGTCTTGGTGTTGTTGGGTGTAATTCTCATGGGCCTCCATGATGCGTATACCCGCAAATCCCGCATCGTTAAATGGGCGGTGGTGACCTCCTCTTCCGAATCGGTCGAGGCGGTAAATCATCATGGGGTTCATGTCGGTCATGTAGGTCGTGGTTAGGCGATGCACGTAGCGGGCTAACTGACGCGAGTGTCCGTCGACCTCTCCTCCGTAAAAGCGTCGCGCACGACGCGACTGTTCTGGCTCGGTAACCGGAACGGGCTCCGAAAAAATGCGGAAGTCTTT
>JAURPW010000054.1:0-5223 GCA_030836435.1 Flavobacteriaceae bacterium | reverse complement strand
TCGAACTTACGTTTAAAACGCTTTAACGCTCGATCAATGTTTTCGCCTTCTTTAACTGGAATTATTAACATATCAAAGCACCTCCTCTCTTTTGGTGGCTGCAAATATACGCTTTACGCTTTAGTGAACAAGCCCTAGAGAATATTTTTAGCGATAACCACTTTTTGAATCTCAGAAGTGCCTTCTCCAATAGTGCACAATTTGGAGTCGCGATACAATTTCTCAACTGGATAGTCTTTTGTATACCCATAGCCTCCGTGAATTTGTACGGCTTCACTCGAGGCACGCACACATAGCTCAGAAGCGAATAATTTACACATAGCGCTATTGAGGGTCATTTTGCGGTTGTCGTTCTTTAAAAAGGCCGCCTTGTGCAAGAGCAACTCAGCTGCTTCAATTTCGGTGGCCATATCGGCTAGCTTAAACGAAATCCCTTGAAAGGCACTGATCGGCTTTCCAAATTGTTCGCGCTCGTTGCTGTATTTCACCGAGGCCTCGAAGGCCGCCTTGGCTATACCTAACGAAAGCGCCCCGATAGAGATGCGCCCTCCGTCTAAGATCTTCATAGACTGAATGAATCCTTGGCCTATTTCGCCCAATCGCTGTTCATCAGAAAGGATGCAATTGTCAAAGATCATTTCTGCGGTCTCACTCGCCCGCATTCCCAGCTTATCTTCTTTCTTCCCGGCATAAAATCCTGGAGTTCCGCGCTCAACAATAAAGGCGGTCATTCCGCGTGAGTCTCCCTTTTCACCTGTTCGGGCGATAACAACGGCAATATCACCGCTTTTACCATGTGTGATGAAATTCTTGGCTCCGTTTAACGTCCAATTTTTTCCGTCGAAAGTTGCGGTGGTATTCATGCCCCCGGCATCAGATCCGGTATTGTGCTCTGTGAGCCCCCATGCCCCCAAGTGCTCCCCCGCTGCCAACTGAGGCAGGTAACGTTGTTTTTGAGCGTCTGACCCAAACTCCAAAATGTGATTGGTGCACAGCGAATTGTGTGCGGCTACCGATAAACCTATAGACGGATCGACTTTAGACAGCTCCTCAACAATGACAATGTATTCGTGATAGCCCAGCCCAGAACCTCCGTATGCTTCGGGCACAAGAATGCCCATGAATCCTAGTTCTCCAGCCTTTTTCAGCACGTCTAGCGGCAAGTGTTGCTTTTCATCCCACTCACGAACGTGAGGTGCAATGTATTGATCGGCAAAAGAAGCGGCTGAAGCGGCAACCATTTGACAGGTTTCACTAAGGTCAAAATTCATGGTCTGAAGGGAATCGGTAAGCATAGATTGATCCAATTTACAAGGTCAAATATAATAGAATAAAAGGCTTTTTGTTTAAAGTTTTTATAAATAAGTTAGTCAATTCTTCTTTAGAACTGAACGCCCCACGGGCTTTTCGCACGGCCAACACCCATCGAACCTCCTCTTGTGAGAGATAGGGAATCGAAAGCAAATCCCTCTCAGAAGCTGAATTAATGGATATTCTATTTAGGTTAAGCGTATCTAAGGTGAATCGCTTTTGAAGCTTGACATAAACCGAATCAGGCAAATGGTATACATCCTCCAACTGCTCCATAGCCACAAAGTGACCGAGGTAAGCGCGGTACTTTACGATGCGTTTGGCTAGTACAGGTCCAATGCCGTATACGCACTTTAATTGGCTGGTATCCGCTGTATTGATATCGCCCAGATCGAATTCAGGGTGTAAAACGACTTTTTGAGCATGGGCTGATTTAGGCTTAGTGATGTTTCCATTAAAGGAAACTTTTTGATCAGCTGATTTGTAACGGTAAACAGTATCGGTTACGCTCCATTCAATTGGCCGGTCGTATTGAGAGCGATTAAAACGTTGGATCGACGGTTCGATTATCTTAAAAATGCACAAAGCAAACAGTGTAAGTATCACCCCGGTTCGTTCTGTATGAGAAACGACAAAGGGCGATCTTTTGGGCATAGTCTAGCGCGCTACTCGAATGGCTTTTAGGTATCGATTGAGTTGGCGTTTCACCTCAGGGAATAAGAAGTACAGACCAACCATATTAGGGAACACCATGGCAAAAATCATGGCATCTGAGAAAGCCCAGATCGAATCCATGCTAGCCGCAGCGCCAATGACAATGAAAACCAAGAATAAAAATTTGTAGGTAAGATCCATGACCTTTCCTCTACCGAAGAGAAACTTCCACGCTTGCAAGCCGTAGTAAGACCATGAGATCATTGTTGATACAGCAAATAGAACCACTGCAATGGTTAAAAAGACATCTGAAAAGGGGATGTAATTCGCAAAGGCCTGCGAGGTGATTCCAGCACCTTCGTAGGGCATTCCGTCGATGTATACTACACCACTTCCGTCTCCGCCGTATTCAAAGACCCCACCCATGTTAAAGATGACGATGACTAATGCGGTCATGGTGCAAATTACCACCGTATCTATGAAGGGCTCGAGTAAGGCCACCAGCCCTTCAGAGGCTGAGAATTTGGTCTTCACTGCCGAATGCGCAATAGAGGCCGATCCGGCTCCTGCCTCATTAGAGAAGGCCGCGCGACGAAACCCGATGAGTAGCACTCCGATGACCCCTCCAACCCCAACGGCTTTAGGCTCAAATGCTTGGGCCAAGATTTGACCAATAGCGTCGTCAACGTAAGAAAAATTTGATCCGATAATGTAAACGCAAGCCAATACGTAAAGTACGGCCATCAAGGGCACCACTTTCTCGGTAACTGCTGCAATGCGCTTAATTCCACCAATGATGATAATACCCACCAAAAAGGCAATGGTTACTCCAATGAGTGTTCCGGCCATAGCGCTTTCTAGGCCGAGCAAATCTTTTAAAACGATGGTGGCTTGATTTGACTGTGCAGCATTTCCTCCTCCAAAGGAACCCCCTATGCAAAAAATAGCAAACAGCACAGCGACGACTTTCCCCAACTTGGCAAAACCTTTAGAGGCCAGTCCTTTTTTTAGGAAATACATGGGTCCGCCGTAAACCACTCCATTTTCGTCTACATCCCTATACTGCACGCCAAGGGTACACTCAACAAACTTGGTAGACATGCCTAAAAGACCACAAATGATCATCCAGAAAGTGGCGCCAGGTCCTCCTAAAGCGATGGCCAGTGCAACACCGGCAATATTTCCATTTCCAACGGTCCCTGAAACGGCGGTGGCCAACGCTTGAAAGTGACTCACCTCTCCTTCTTTTGACTCGTCTTTGATGGTGCCGATGACGTCTCCGTCTACGATATTTAATTCGGCTTGTTCAGCCTTGTGCGCCTCAAGCTCGTCGTACTTTCCGCGCACTACGTTAATAGCAGTACCAAAATGACGAATATTGGGAAACTTGAAGTATAGCGTAAAAAACAACGCGCTTCCGACCAGCAAAATCAATACGAAAGGGGTGTCGAAAACTTCGAAAAAAACCGCATCTGTTACCGTATCTGAGATCGGCTTAAACGCCTCGTCAATGCGCTGATCTAAACCCTTCTCTTGAGCACTTAGTTGATTGATAAAAAGAAAAAGTGTCGCGAGTAGTGTAAAAGCTTGCTTCATGTGCACAGAAAAAGTGATTGAACATCTTAAGAAGCGCTGAAGATGCTAAAAATTTTACAGTTTAACAACGAAAGCGTGATATTACAAAGAAAATAAGTCTGGCTGCAACACGCATTCAGTGCATCGATTACAAATCGAAAACAGAAGATCTTTTAGTGTAGATAAGGTCTTTGATTCGCATCCAAAAAGCGACAAAAAGATAGAGCGCAAAACCAAATCCAAGCGTAATGAAAGTGAGGTATACAAAACTCAATCGAACTACTTTCGGACGAATACCCCAAGAATCTCCAATACGCTGACAGACTCTAAAGCCCCATAGCTGAAAGAAATGAAGTAAACGCTGAAAAGAGTTTGGCATGAAGTAAAATTACTGCTTTTAGACCAATGGTCCGTCCCAGCTCATCACTCCGCCGATAAGATTGTAAGCGTTTTCAATTCCTTTAGAGCGCAGAACAGAACAGGCCTGACCCGAACGATTTCCTGAACGGCAGTACACAAAGTAGGAGACCGATGGGTCAAAAGTGTCGACCGCAGCCATAAACGCCTGAGGATTAAAGATATCGTGATGAATAGCCCCTTCAATTTTACCCTCAGCCACCTCTTGTGCTGTGCGCACATCGAGAATTACGGCCTTATCGGTTTGAGCTAATTTTTCTTTCCACTGTTCTTGGGTCAAGTCCATCGTATTCAAATTTTTGACAAATATAAGAGCTTGTCTACTAGTTGTTGTGTAACTCAAGTAACGCAGCTTCTAAATCTTCTGTGGTCATTGAGCGCATAAAAAACAATCTGTGGTCTTTGTAGGTCATCAGTGTGACCGGAATAGCCGGCAAGACCCAACGCTGATCGACGTCAAATCGCCAGTCAAAATCGAGTTCTTGTTGTACCAACCAGATGGGATGTGTTATGCCTAAGTTATTGGCAGCCTCAAGTACCGCCGTATCCCATACCTCTTGGCGGTCTAGGTTGACAAAGTAAAGCGCTACTTCTTCGCTGTGCGCATTAGCGAAGGTTTCAAATTCGGGCATTTCCTTAATGCACGGAGTGCACCAACTTGCCCAAAAATTAAAAATTCTCACGCGCTCCACAGTATCGAAAGCGGTCTCGGTAGTCAGCTGACTAATAGAAAGCTCAGCAAAGCGCTCTTGATCGCGGCCTGAAGGTTGACATCCGATCAGCAAAAAGGCTCCAATAAGCAGCGAAAATCTTAAACTAGGTGAAGATTTTAAATAGGAAAACATACGTAGCTCTAGCACTGCTTTGGTTTTAGGTACCTTTGCGCCAAATTTAAGCAATGAAAACGGATTCTTTTCTCTCTTCTAGAATATGGAGGTACGCCACCAAGCGCTTTGATAGCACCAAAAAAGTGTCTGAAGAGCACCTAAACCTGATTCTCGAATCGATACGCCTCACCCCCACCTCTTACGGCTTGCAACCCTTCAAGGTGATGGTCGTCAACAGTTTAAATCTAAGGGAGCAGCTGCGATTAGCAGGGTTCAATCAGCCACAATTCACCGACGCTTCTCACCTGTTGGCCTTTGCGCATCTCGACGGATTTTCAGAGGAGCTCATCGATCGTTTTATTGACTTAAATAAAGAAATCAGAAAGCCTGATCCAGAGAAAATAGAAGGGTATAGAAGCTTTTTAAAAGATCTTTTCGG
>JAURPW010000053.1:0-7312 GCA_030836435.1 Flavobacteriaceae bacterium | reverse complement strand
GTTCGGGCGTAGGGTTCGTAATCTGAATTTAGATACAAGGAAGCCCCAGGAGACGCACCTAATAGCTGCTCAATTACTGTTTTTGGATCGCCGAAAAAATAACTGATTGGTAGTTCAGGAGCTAATTGACTATTAAGTTGCTCTAGCGCAGCGAATATGAAGGTTAAGCGGTGATCGTCTGAGGGTAATTCATCTAGAATTGAAGGGTCAAAAATGAAAAAGGGATACACTTCATCGTTTTCGATAAGGGCCTTATAAAGGGCGTGGTTATCTTCAAATCGGAGATCTCTCCTAAACCAGAACAGTGCCTTTTTCATCTTACAAGCTCAGTACAGACTTACCTCCGTCTACCTTCAGTATTTGACCCGTGATCCACCCATTTTTCTCATCGAGAAGAAATGCAGCCGCATTTGCGAGCTCTTGAGCATTACCCACGCGTTTGAGCGGATGGCGCTCGGCGATCATCTCTACCTTTTTTTCGTTATTCAGCAAACGGCCGGCTAGAGGGGTATCTACAATCGACGGTGCTATAGCATTAACGCGAATCTTTGGGGCTGCTTCTGCTGCGAGGGCGCGAGTAAAACCTTCAATAGCACCCTTAGCCGATGCGATAGAACTGTGAAAGGGCATTCCGGTTTGCACAGCCACGGTTGAGAAGAACACCATACTTGAGTGCTCGTTCATTTGAGGATAGATGGCCTTTACGGATTCTACTAACCCGAAAAAATTAAGCTGCATCTCTTCTTTAAAATGCTCCATCTTGAGCATTGATAGGGGCTTTAAATTAATGCTTCCCGGAAAGTAGGCGAACTTGTCTATAGGACCGATAGCCGTAAGCACATCGATCTGTGGGTTATTGACATCGTATACTACATGGTTCACATTTGGGTGTGTAAATAATGGAGCGGTTCGTGAAGCCACATAGATCTGATGATCTTCTGCAAGCTGTTCGATCAGGGCGGCGCCTATTCCTGAAGAACCCCCTATGCACAATAACGTTTTCATACTCATGCCTTTATTCGTTTAAGTGTTAACTGATATTCTAATGTTAAATCGTTGTTTGTCAGCTCATTGAGTTTATGTCTCCTGTAGCTGAAGGCCTTAAGTAGGGCCGACTTCACATAAAGTGCATATGCTAGCGTTCCTAACACGCCAAGAGGGAGCTCAAAAAAGACCTCATCAATCAATGTGCAAGGTCCATCGTCTTCCCCTTCTATGCGGTGCTCGTGTATCCACGAGGCGTAAGGACCACTCAGCTGGGTATCGCAGAAACGTTTCATAGGCTCGTAGGTGCTTATCTCGCTCACCCAAATCATTTTTAAGAAGGGTAAGGGACGAATAGAATAGGCGAGAACACTGCCCATTTCTATTTTTCTATGCGGATCAGTGAGCAGTTTGAAGCGCATATGCTCTGGAGTCATCTGCTCTAGATTGCTGACAGTGCCAAGAAATTCCCAAGCTTCTTCTCTAGAAAGCAGGGTTTGATGTGAGACACGAAGGTGAAACCAAGGCATACCTCAAAGATACATCTTGTTTAACTTTTTATGGAAAAAATAAAACAATATCAAGAATTCATCCAATCGTTAAGCGCTTGGTAGAGTAGATGTGTAGGAAGCCCCATGACCGTGAAATAAGATCCCTTTATTTCGGTTATTCCTATTAGCCCGATCCAATCTTGAATGCCGTAAGCTCCAGCTTTGTCGTAAACCGCTTCGCCGTTAAGGTAGTGGTCAATTTCTTGAGCGCTTAGTGTTTTGAAGGTAACCTGTGTTTCTGCTAGTTGGGCTTCTTGACGAGCCATTGAAGTCAAACAGAGCGAAGTGTACACTGTGTGGGTGCAACCTGATAATTGCTCAAGCATTGATGCGGCCTCGGCGCGGCTTGAAGGTTTTTCTAAAGAGCGATCAGCGCACCACACAACGGTATCACTGGTGATCAGCAGCTCATTTGGGGTTAGTGTAGAACGCAGGGCATCAGCCTTCAGTCGGGCCAGGTAAAGCGCTATTTCGCCTCCACTCAGTGTAGAGGGGTACTGTTCTTCGACCCGGCTGACGCGCTGGGTAAAAGACAGCCCCATGTCGCTTAGAAGCGCGCTTCGGCGCGGTGAGCCTGACCCGAGAACGAGCTCAATTGAATTAAGCGCTAGTTGTTGATGGATCAACATTCCAGTCTCCGTTTACTTTTAATACTTGTTCTATAACATCACGCACACAACCTTCACCACCCTTAATCGGGGAGACGTAATCAGCTTTCATTCGAATCTCGGCCGCCGCATCTGTGGGGCAGGTGGCCAGATGGCAATGCAGCATAGCTTCCAAATCAGGAAGGTCGTCACCCATGTAGAGTACGCTGCTGGCCTCTATTTGATGGGTTTCAAGGTATTCTTTGAGCACTTCTAGTTTTTGGTGCACCCCTAGATAGATAGCGTGTATGCCTAGATCACGCAACCGGGTACGCACCGATTCGTTTGTACCTCCTGTAATTACGCAAACCTCATAACCCGTTTTCAGCGCTTGTTTTAGGGCGTATCCGTCTCTGACACTCATTTTACGAACCAATTCTCCGTTGGTGTCTAGATAAAGTGAACCGTCGGTCATTACTCCGTCTACATCAAACACAAAGCACTTAATATGTCGCAATTCTTGTTTAAAACTTTTTTTCATGAAATACCTGTATGGAGTGGGTTAGTGCATCGTAAACCTGAAGTAAAGATACGTGGCCTTTTAAGAGTTCGCGGTGCTGATTTAGGGTTTTTTGGTCTCCTCGAATGGCCGGTCCAGATTGAATAGTTGAAGCGCTAATTTCAAATGCCTCGTGAAATTTAGCAGTGAGCATAGGCTTGAGCCAGTTAAAGTCAATTTGATTCTGCGCACACCATTGTTGCGTTTGAGCAAAAAGGTGATTAGTGAAATTTTGGCTGATTACCGCGGCAAGGTGAAGCGCGAGTCGCTGAGCGCTGTCGATTTTATGTACACGATTGGAGAGCGCTAACGCCAGTTTTTCGATTTGCGTTAAGCCCTCAATTGTGCTAGCCTCTATAAAGATAGGGGTGTCGCGAAGTGAAGTGACCTTTTCTTTGCTGAAGCTGTTAAGCGGATAAAACACAGCAGAAGCGTGGTGTTCTCTATTCAAAAGTGAGGTGGCTCCGCTGCAGTGAGCAAGCAGGCCACTATACTGTTCTAGTAAATCAAAATGCGCTGTAAGGGCCTGATCGGGTAGGGCTAACAAGAGTATATCTGCTTCGAGTACTTTTTGGTAATCGGTTTTCCAAAAGCCTTCGAAAAAAACAGCGTCTTCTGGATTTCTTCCGTAAACACCTGAACACGA
The DNA here is from genome assembly GCA_030836435.1 of Flavobacteriaceae bacterium. Taxonomy (GTDB): domain Bacteria; phylum Bacteroidota; class Bacteroidia; order Flavobacteriales; family Flavobacteriaceae; genus UBA3478. The sequence continues at coordinate 3,985 of JAURPW010000053.1, read as the reverse complement.
AATCGATTCTTCTTGACGGATCGCCGTGAATAGACTTCTAGCTAAAGCTCCTGAGCCAATTATAGATAGGGTTATCATAAGCAGATTTAGACCTTCGAAACTAGCGTTTTTAGGTCAAAAGGTGATAATTTTGCTGCACAAAGAAAAGGTTCATGCGCTCGTTCTCCCTCTTAAAGTTTTTGGTCTCTTCACGATTGATGGCGGTTTTATTTATTGTTTTTGCCGCCGCCATGGCCATAGGTACCTTTTTGGAGAGTATTTATTCTACAGAGACGGCGCGAATCTACATCTACAATGCGCGCTGGTTTGAGCTATTGATGCTGCTTTTTGTAATCAATTTTGTGGGTAGCATAGGGCGCTATAAGCTTTGGAAATGGAGCAAATGGCCCCTTTTATTCTTGCACCTTTCTTGGATTTTAATCATCGTCGGTGCGGGAGTGACGCGTTACATCAGTTTTGAGGGAATGATGCCTATTCCAGAGGGCGAAACGGCTTCTTCTTTTTATTCAGATAAGACCTATTTAACCGCTTACATAGACGGAGATCTCAACGGATCTAGACGCCGAAAGGCCCTGGAAGACGACATGATCTTTAGCAACGAGGCCAGTAAGACCTCTTTGCCCTGGTCTACTTCTTTTGGGGATACCCCAGTAACCATTGAATACCTAGATTTTATTGAGCAGGCGGTGGAGGCCATTGTTGACGATGAAGGGGCGCCTTATTTATTGAAAATCGTCGAATCGGGAGACGGCTCTAGGCACGAGCATTTCTTGAAAGAAGGCGAAATAGCCAACATTCACAATGTTCTATTCTCATTTAATACCCCCGCGCAAGGCGCTATCCAAATCGATTTCGACGGCACCAATTACACCATAAACTCTCCTTTCGAAGCGCGATTTATGCGAATGGCTGATCAGTTTCAAGGAAGCCTGATGCCAGAGACCACCGACACCTTACAATTGAGGTCGCTGTATACCATTGGAGAATTCAGCTTTGTCATTCCAGAGCCTGCCCGTAGAGGTCGAGTTGAAATAGTGGCTGCGACCACCGATGAGGCCGAAGAGACCAAACAGGCACTAAAGTTGAAGGTATCTGCCGCCTCAGAACAAAAGCAGGTTACCCTAATGGGAGGGCAGGGTTACACCGATTTTGAGCCCTCCTTTGAAATGGCCGGCCTCACCTTTACGTTGCGATACGGATCCAAAGAATACGAGCTGCCGTTTGCCATCAAACTGAACGACTTTATAGCCGAGAAATATCCCGGAACGGAGGCCAATTACGCCTCTTTTATGAGCCGAATAGAAGTAATAGATGAGCGCCCATTTGATTACGATATCTACATGAATCACGTTCTAGACCACAAGGGTTACCGCTTTTTTCAGTCTAGTTTCTTTCCGGACGAATCCGGAACCGTGCTCTCTGTGAACCACGACTTTTGGGGAACCTGGATCACCTATATCGGCTACTTCTTGCTCTATATTGGGCTAATGGGACTGCTGTTTTTTGGGGACACCCGATTCAAGGTACTTGCGCGTTCGCTTCAGAAGGTGACCTCAAAAAATTCAGTGCTTTTACTGCTGTTTGGTCTGAGTTTAAGCTACCCATTGAGCGCGCAATCGGATCCGTTACCTGCCCAACAAACCGTAGACTCGCTCATCTTATCAAACGTCATTGACAAGGATCACGCCGAGCGCTTTGCTTCTTTAGTGATCCAAGACGATAACGGGCGAATGAAACCCGTGCACACCTTTGCCTCAGAGCTGCTGCGAAAGATTAGTCTCAAAGACTCTTACAAGGGGCTTACCGCAGAGCAAGTATTTTTATCGATGATGATGTACCCAGGCCTTTGGTACAACACCGAGTTTATCGCCTTAGACAAAAAGGCTCAAAACGATAGTATCCGCGCCATTATAGGCGTACCGAAAGAAAAGCGCTTTGTCAAGGTTACCGATTTCTTTGATCAAGAGGGAAACAATAAACTAAGACCCTACCTGGTTGAAGCCTTTGCAACAAACACGCCTAATAAATTTCAACAAGACTTTAAGGATGCCTCAAACCGGCTTGCGCTGCTCAATAGGGCTCTTAGTGGGGAGATCTTGCGCATTTTTCCGGTACCCACAGATGAGAACAACAAATGGACATCGGCCCTTGAATATCGAGCGGGAGCCGTTCAGCTCACCGATACGCTCTACGGTAGCTTTGTGGCTAACTCTGTTCCGCTTTATCTGCAATACGTCGACAATGGGGTTCAAAACGGTGACTACGAGCGGGCAGATCAATTATTGGAAGGCCTGAAGAAGAGCCAGCGCCAGTTGGGCATAGAGGTCATACCATCTGTGCAAAAAATTGAGACCGAAATCACCTATAATCGTCTAGACATTTTTAACCGATTGTACAAGTATTACGCCTTAGCAGGTGTTTTGCTTTTCTTTTTGGTTGTGGCTCGCGTTTACAAAGACCGCAGAGCACTGCGCGTGAGTATTCGTTCATTTTCAATTCTTATTTACCTTTTGTTCGCGGCCCATACGGCCGGTTTGGTGTTGCGCTGGTACATCTCTGGTCACGCTCCCTGGAGTGACGCCTACGAGAGTATTCTGTACGTCTCCTGGGCTACCCTAGGAATCGGATTGTGGTTGGGAAATCGGAGTGACTTTACCGTAGCCTCAAGCACCTTCGTGAGCGCTATGCTTTTGTGGATTGCGCATCAGAATTGGGTCGATCCGTCGGTGGCTAATTTACAGCCCGTACTTGACAGCTACTGGCTGATGATTCATGTGGCGGTTATTGTAGGGTCTTATGGCCCGCTTACGGTGGGGATGATTTTAGGCCTTGTTTCTCTAGTACTCATGCTGCTCACCACCGAGAAAAGCAAAGACCGGATGAAAACGGCCATCAAAGAGCTCACAATTATCAACGAACTCGCACTGACCATTGGACTGATCATGCTCACCATCGGAAACTTCCTTGGAGGCCAATGGGCGAATGAGTCTTGGGGTAGATATTGGGGTTGGGATCCTAAGGAAACCTGGGCTCTTATTTCTATACTGGTTTACGCCTTTGTACTTCATATGCGTCTAGTGCCTGGTTTAAAAGGAACATGGGTCTTTAATTTTGCTAGTGTTGTGGCGTTTTCTAGCATCATGATGACCTACTTTGGCGTAAACTTTTACTTAGTCGGATTGCACAGTTACGCGTCTGGTGACCAAGTAATTACCCCAACCTTCATCTATTACACGGTTGCATTTGTTTTAGTCTTAGGGCTTGTAAGCCGTTTGAAATACAAAAAGATTTATGGAAAGCAGTAATCAAAAACTAGACCTCTTGGTCATGGGGGCCCATCCCGATGATGCGGAGCTTGGTGCGGGCGCAACCATAGCCAAAGAAGTGAGCCTTGGAAAACGGGTGGGTATTCTTGATTTCACCAGAGGAGAGCTCGGAACCAGAGGTAATGCTGAAACCCGAGACCGCGAAAGTTTCCTAGCCGCGAAACTTTTAGGGGTATGCGTGCGCGAGAATATGAATTTTAAAGATGGATTCTTTGTCAATGACCAAGAACATCAATTAGCCCTTATTCAGAAAATAAGAAAGTTTAAACCAGAGGTGGTGATTTGCAATGCGGTTCACGATCGACATATTGATCACGCCAAGGGTAGTAAACTAGCCAGTGACGCCTGTTTTTTGAGCGGATTATCGAAAATAGAGACGCAAGATGAGCAAGGAAATCCTCAAGCCGCATGGCGACCCTCGCGCGTCTATCACATGATTCAATGGCACGACCTAGAGCCCGATTTTGTTGTCGACGTGAGTGATTTTATAGAGCATAAGTTTAACGCTATTAAGGCTTATGCTACTCAGTTTTTTGACCCAAGTAGTAAGGAGCCCAGCACGCCTATTAGCAGCGAGAATTTCCTACAATCTGTGCGTTACAGAGCCCAAAATTTGGGCCGCTTAACCGGTGTAGCCTATGGAGAGGGTTTCACTGTAG
>JAURPW010000052.1:0-6119 GCA_030836435.1 Flavobacteriaceae bacterium | reverse complement strand
GGTTTTTCACCTTCTTCGATTGCAATTTAGGCCGTAAAAATGCGGTTTGTCTCAGCGTATTGGCCAGCCCATAGGCATTGCCCTTGTAGGAATTGTATGCCTCAATAAAGTCTTTTACGCAGAAGCTCTCCACGAATTCAATGTGGGGCTCGAGCACGTCATTGGTGTAAGTCTCTAGGCGTTCGATGAGTCGTTTAAAGTAATGGTCACGCAGGGCTTGGGTGTCTTCTATGCCCGGTGCGATGGGTATCAAAAAGAATCCGGCCTCTTTGCCCTCCGGGGCCATGCTGGGGTCGGTAGCCGACGGAAAGTTGGCGTAAAACAACGGGTCTTCAGGCCAAGCCGGATCATCGTATATGTTTTTAGCGTGCGCCTTAAAGTCGGTGTCAAAGAAGAGGTTGTGGTGCAAGAGTTTTTGATCGAGCTTTTTGTTGAATCCGACATAAAAGAGCAGCGATGACGGGGCAAAGGTGCGCTTGCTCCAGTACGATTCGCTGTACTGCCTATAGGCCTGATCCAAGAGGGTTTCACTGTGGTGGTAGTCAGCTCCTGAAACCACGTAATCGGCCTCAATAGTGCTGCCGTCATGCAGGCTAATGCCAGTAGTCTTTCCGCTTGGATTCACGTTAATCTTAGCCACAGGGCTAGAAGTGTGAATGCGCACGCCGAGGTCTTCGGCTACCTTTTTCATGGCTTTCACAATTTCGTACATGCCTCCTTTTGGGTGCCAGGTACCCAGCCCGTAATCGGCATGATTCATGAAGATGTAAAACGCGGGAGTATTTTCGGGCTTAGCTCCCAGAAAGAGCACCGGAAATTCTAATGCCGAACGCAGCTGTGGCGACTTAAAGTTTTTCTTGACCTCGTCGCTTACGGATTGAATAAACTGGCCTACGCGCACCGCTGTCTCGGGGGTGATTAGCTCGAGTGGAGACTTTCCAGGCCTTAGCACGATTTTTTTGATAGCAATTTCGTAGTTGGTTGCGGCCTTTTTCAAAAAGGCCTTTAGCTTACTGCCGCTATTGGGCTCAATGGCTTCAAATTCGCGGGCAATGGCCTCTATCGACGCGCCAATGGGTAGGCTTCGGTCTTCAAAGACGATCTGATAGCCCGGGTCTAGGCGGTCTAGCGCATAAAATTCGGAGGTTTTGCGACCAAAATCAGCAAAATAATCGTCGAATATGTCAGGCATCCAGTACCATGAGGGGCCCATGTCAAAGGTGAATCCGTCTTTGGTGAATTGGCGGCAACGCCCACCCACAGTGTCGTTTTTTTCGTAAAGGCTTACGTCGAATCCGGCCTGTGCCAAATAGGTGGCTGCCGAGAGTGACGAAAAGCCCGACCCGATTACAACTACTTTTTTCATGCCTCTAATATCGAAGAGAAATGTGCAATAGACTCGTAGGCCTGCACGTAATCGAATGGAGGTTTTTTAGGCATGCGCTGAGTTTGGTAACCTAAAATCGAAAGCCTGCAGCCCGGTCGGTACAGGGTACTGTTAAAGTCGTGGAGGTATTTTTCAATCTCGTCGTTCTGAGGGCTAACCGTGAAATAAGACACAAAATGAATCTTGTTGTAATAGCCCAGTAACTCTTTCAAACTTTCTAATGAATTGGCTTGACCCAAATAGATAGAGCGGTAGCCTTTTGAGACAATTTCGTAATTCAAAAACAGCAAGCCCACCTCGTGAATCTCGCCTTCAGGAAGGTAAAGCACGAATACCTCTTCTTCTCTGGTCGGCGGAAGCTTTTGAAACTTCTCAGTGTGTATATAGATCTTTTGTTTAATCAAACTCGTGATAAAGTGTTCATGCGCCGGGCTTATGGCTTTGGCTTGCCAAAGTAGTCCGAGCTCGTTCATGAGTGGCACGAGTACGTCGTTAAACATCTCCTTGAAACTACGCTCGGCAACCAGACTGTTGTAGGTGTTGTAGAACTGAGCCGTATCGAAATTCACCATGGCCAGCTTGAAGGCATTCACAGCATGGTGCTTCTCACTGTTCTTGGCTATGATTTCATTGACCATAGTAGGAATCTGAACTTCCTGAATCTTGGCAATCTTTGAAATCTTGTAACCGTTGTTGTAAAGTAGTGTTATGTTTAAGAGTTTCTGAAGGCTATCGAGGGAGTAGGTGCGTATGTTGGTCTCGGTTCGCTCTGGGCTTAGGAGGTGGTATCTTTTCTCCCATATGCGTATGGTGTGGGCTTTTATACCGGAGAGATTTTCAAGATCTCGTATACTAAAATACTTCTTGCTACTGTTCATTCTTCATTCAAAAATCTTAAACAAAAGTAGCTAAAATAAATGAAGCGCGAGGGGCGATTCATTAATAAATAAAAATCACTAATTAGCTGCAGAGCTAACTCTAATTGGTGATTAAGCGCTCACGACATGTGGTCACCTTCGGCAGCTCAAGTCTTGCCCGTAGTCTAAATCAAAAAAGCACCGCCTTTCGGCAGTGCTTTCTTTTTTGATCCTTAAGTGCTCACGACTGGAGTCGAACCAGCACATCCAATCGGACACCACCCCCTCAAGATGGCGTGTCTACCAATTCCACCACGTGAGCTAAGACAAAAAAGAGCTAAGACAATAGCCTTAACTCTTTGTGACTTGGCTGGGGCTCGAACCCAGGACCCATACATTAAAAGTGTATTGCTCTACCAGCTGAGCTACCAAGTCGATTAGCGGCTGCAAATATAAGGGCTATATTTGATAATCCAACACCGAATTCGATGAAAATAGTCCTTTTGGGGTATATGGGATCAGGCAAGTCTACAGTGGGCCAAGAGCTGGCCAAGGCTCTAAAACTGCCGTTCAAAGACTTAGACCAAGAGATTGAGGCGCAGATGGGGGTTTCGGTGAGCGAAATTTTCGACCAAAAGGGAGAGCTTTTTTTTAGAAAAAAAGAGGCAGTGGTGCTGGAACAATTGCTCGCTTCTAGTGCTGGGTTCGTGCTCTCTTTGGGAGGAGGTACGCCTTGTTATGGGAACAACATGGGGCTCATTGAAGCCGCTGATAAAGCAACCTCTGTCTACTTAAAGGCGAAGGTGGGCGAGCTTACGCTCCGCCTTAAAAAAGGGCAAGAGCAGCGTCCGCTGCTTGCGGGTCGCTCTGAGGACGATTTAATGGAGTTTATCGCAAAGCATCTGTTTGAGCGCATGCCCTTTTACGAACGTGCCGATCACGTCGTTGAGGTTTCTTCAAAATCGGTGGATCAGCTCGTTGAAGAACTAAAGGGCTTACTGCAAGTAGGCTGAATAGGCGCCATCGTCTAGAGTGACCTCTATATGCGTTTGAGTAGAGGTAGAAAGCGAAATGCCTTTGAAGTCTGCTTTTACCGGATAGCGTTTGTGGTTTCGGTTCACCAGAACGGCCGTTTTTAATTTTCGCACGCCTTGTTTGAGAAAGGGTAGGCATCCGTACATCAAGGTTGCTCCTGAATTGAGCACATCGTCTACGAGCACTACCGATTTGTCGCTTAACGGTTTTTGGTGGTCTAGTGTTATTTCTTCGGCTTTAGGCGTCTTTTTATCGAGGCTTACCTTGATGACTTGCAGCTGTATGTCGCTCACTTTTTCGAGCTCTGCGACTATTTTTTGGGCGAGAAGGTATCCGCTTCCGTCGATTCCGGCAATCGTTAATTCGGTTTCGTTGGCATTAGACTCTAAGATTTGAAACGCCATCCTTCTTAAAATGTGCGTAATCTGATCGTGGGTTAAAATCACTTCTTTCATTCGCCGTTGTCTTTATAGGATTCTAATGAGCGACGTTCTTTCTTGGTCGGACGTCCTAAACCTTTTTGGCGGTAGTGCTTTTGAGCGGCTTCAACCTGTTTTTTATGCGCTAGGGCCTCTGCCGGTGTGACGTCTTTTCTAAACTGGTCTACTAGCTTAGCCGAGACGCGTGACTCAGGAATGCCCAAGACCTCGAGTTCGTAATCTACTTGATTGATTCGGATGCTAATGTGGTCTCCTGCAAAGATTTCTTTCGATGGTTTTGCGGGCAAGGTGTTGACCTTGGCCTTTTCTTTTTTAACAGCTTCAGTGGCGATAGATCGCGTCTTGAAATACCTGAGTGCCCAAAGAAACTTATCGATTCGCATGCTGTTAAAGTTGATTTAACCGTCAGAGCAAAAATAGGGGAAAATTGTATCTTGCGCCGCGATGCTTACCTTCAATTGATTCTATGAAAAAGGGTTTTCCGCTTCTCGTTGCGGCTTTACTATTTGCTTCTTGTGGTTCTAACACTGATGACGAGGGTTTCACTCCCGTTCCGATAGAGCCGCTCGCGACTATTAACGAACAGAATGAGGCCGAGCTAGTTAGCTTTTTACAGTCGCATTATTACGATGCTGCTGAAGCCATTAGGCCGCTAAGTGAGGCTCCAGATAAGACCTTGGCGTTGTGGGACGACCCGCGATTAAACGTAAAGCAGGTAATGGTTCGCCCCTCAGAGCACAACCTAGACACCGAAGGGTACACCGAAGATGAGATTGCCAATGGAATCCCTCACAACCTCTATTATTTTTTAGTTCAAGAAGGAAGCGGCAACTCACTTTCTACGGCAGATTCGGTCTACGTGCAGTACGCGGGTAGAACGCTTGATCTCAATTTGTTTGATCAGGTCAAGCAAGGCGGATCGTGGTTTGACTTGGCCAGAATTCAGGCTCCGCAACAAGGATTTAGAGGTTTTGCCGAAGGTGCAGCATTGCTCAAAACGGCATCAGAAGTGTTCGACAATCCAGACGGAACCTTTAGTGCTCCAGACGCCGGAAAAGGCTTTTTCTTTTTTGGCTCGGCCTTAGGCCCTTATCAGAACGCCCAGGCCACCATTCCGGCCTACGGCGCTATGTTTTTTGAATTGAAGGTTCTGGCCCGAAAAATCACCGATCACGATGGAGATGGAGTGCCCTCTTACCTTGAAGACTTGAATAACAATGGTTTCTTGTTCGACGACAATACCGACCTAGAGGAGGAAATTGCAAACAATCGAGCGATTCTTCCGAATTACTTTGACGCTGATGACGATGGAGACGGCACCCCTACTTCTTGCGAAATCTCACGCGGGCTTGATTATCTTGACCCGACTGAGTGCTACGATGCAGACGGAGACGGAGACTGCGATAGTTGTGAGTAGTAAGATTTAATTCAGCTGAAGCAGTACGCTCAGGATAAGCTGATCTTGACGGCTGTCGATACGCGCCTCTTGGTATACTTTTTGGGTTATAAAGCGCATTTCTTTCTCGGTCAACCCTCTCTCGTAACGCAGATCGATATTGATTTTATTCAGAGAAAGGCCTACCCCAAAATTGGCACCAACTGAGATGTCTTTAAGAGAGCTGGCTGTGGCCACATCGGCGAATTCACTCGAAAGCACATATTGTAAACTAGGGCCAGCGAAGATGTAGGTTGGCCCTATGAAGCCAGAGCCCAGGTTAAAGGGCAGATCGATCTTGCTTAGGCTGAGGTCGTCTCCGTTATACGAAGAGGTCGTCTCGGTATACACCAGCTCGGGCCTTAAGAAGAACCCTAAAAAATCAATTTTCTTGTACACCCCCAAGTGAAAGCCCGCATTCGATTTGGCGTTCTTGGGTAGATCTGAGGCTTCGCTGAGTAGTTCTCCGTTGGAGTTGTAGTTAAGGCCTCCTCTAAGTCCCCAATTTGAGCCTTGTCCTGAACGCTGAGCGTTCACAGCAAAAGCCGAGCAAAGTAGGCTAAAAAGTGCAATAAATCTGAGTGTTTTCATGGTGTTAAGGTTTACGTTTAATCACCTTTAAGGCGGCCTCTACAATGGCAGGGGCGTTTAATTTGTATTTGGCCATTAGCTGGTCTGGGGTGCCGCTTTCTCCAAAGGTGTCTTGAGTAGCTATAAATTCTTGGGCAGTTGGCTCATGCTGGGCTAGTGTACGAGCGATACTCTCGCCTAATCCTCCCAAATAATTGTGTTCTTCGGCACTCACTAGGCAGCGGGTTTTGCGCACTGAACGCAGAATGGCCTGCTCGTCTAGCGGTTTTATGGTGTGTATGTTGATCACCTCGGCCGAAATTCCTTTTTCTTTGAGTGCATCAGCTGCTAGCAGCGCTTCCCATACTAAATGGCCAGTTGCTGCGATGGTCACG
>JAURPW010000051.1:0-4361 GCA_030836435.1 Flavobacteriaceae bacterium | reverse complement strand
GTCGGATTCAACAAAAAGCTCGATCAAAAACTCTTGCACCACAACCTCTTCTTCGACACCGACTTTAAGGCGCACGCAAAAAACATTTACGATGATCCGGCATGGCCAGAAGACCCGTTGTTTTATGCCAACTTTCCGTCGGCTACCGACCCTAGCATGGCCCCAGAGGGTAAAGAGGCAGGTTTCTTTTTGATACCCATCGCACCGGGCATAGAAGACACTCAAGCCCTGCGTGACCATTACTTTAAAAGACTCATCGAACGCTTAGAGGCCTACACCAATGACGCGCTCGAGCCCCACATCGAATTCGTAGAGAGCTTCTGCGTAAACGACTTTATTGAGGCATACAATTCCTACAAGGGCAATGCCTACGGGCTGGCCAATACACTCAGACAAACCGCATTTTTACGGCCTAAATTGCAATCAAAGAAAGTGAAAAACCTATATTTCACTGGGCAATTGACCGTTCCGGGGCCCGGAGTTCCTCCGGCCTTAATTTCCGGTAAATTAGTTGCCCAATTAATCAAAGAAGTCGCCTCATGAAAGCCCTTTACGATCAGGTGTGTTACGAATGCAGCGAACTGGTGACTAAGCGGTACAGTACCTCGTTTTCACTGGCTACCCGTATGCTTTCAAAAGACATACGCGCCCACATTTACAACATATACGGGTTCGTGCGCTTCGCCGATGAAATCGTAGACAGCTTTCACGATTACCCTAAAGAAAAGCTCTTCAACCGCTTTGCTGAAGACCTCGAGGCGGCCTTAGAAGAACAGATCAGCCTTAACCCTATACTCAACGCCTTTCAACACACCTATCACCGCTTTGGTATTTCAAAAGATCTAGTCGACGCCTTTATGAATAGCATGCGCCTCGATCTGCACAAGACCGAGTACCTAACCACCGAAGAATATAAGGCCTATATCTACGGATCTGCAGACGTGGTTGGGCTCATGTGTCTCAAGGTGTTTCTCGGAGGCGATCAGCCGGCTTACGAAGGGCTTAAAACCTCTGCCATGGCTCTAGGTTCGGCCTTTCAAAAAGTAAATTTCTTACGCGACCTGAAAGCCGATTACGAAGCACTTGGGCGTACCTACTTTCCGGATGCCAATCTAGAGGCGCTTGACGAACAATCTAAGGAGGCGATTATAACCGAAATAGAGGCCGATTTTGAGGCCGGATTCAACGGCATTAAACAGCTTCCGATGAACGCGCGGTTTGGGGTGTACACCGCCTACCGTTACTACAAAAGATTACTCGATCGACTGAAAAAGACGCCTCCGATGGAAATCAAAAACAAACGCATCCGGGTGCCGAACTACGAGAAAGCGCAATTGCTCGCTCAGTCGTATATTGATATTAAATTACAACGTGTCTAAACTATGAACACCCTACTCTGGATCGCTGTTTTTCTGCTCACCTTTTTGGTCATGGAATTTATGGCCTGGTTCATTCACAAGTACATTATGCACGGGCTTCTTTGGGTATTGCACAAAGATCACCACCAAAAAGACCACGAGTCTTGGTTTGAGCGCAACGACGCTTTCTTCTTGTTTTTCGCCGTACTGAGCATGAGTTTTTTGATGACGGCCAACGAGGCCTTCTGGATCGGCTTTCCGATCGGATTCGGCATTCTCGCCTACGGAGTCGCCTATTTTGTGGTGCACGACATCTTTATTCACCAACGCTTTAAATGGCTCAGAAACATAGACAACGCCTACGCCAGAGGTGTTAGAAGGGCGCATAAAATACACCACAAACACCTGGGAAAAGAAAAGGGTGAAAACTTTGGGATGCTCTTTGTTCCCAAAAAATACTTCAAGTAACCCATGACCCAACGCATCGGCATTATTGGTGCCGGAATAGCCGGGTTATCGGCAGCCATAAGGCTGCGTGCACAGGGCCACGAGGTCACCGTCTTTGAGGCCAACAATTATGTGGGCGGAAAGCTACACGCCATTAGCCTAAACGGATACCGTTTCGACTTAGGCCCCTCACTGTTTACTATGCCACAGTATGTAGACGCACTCTTCGAGCTGTTCGGCGAAAACCCTAGAGACCATTTCAACTACCTCAGAAAAGAAACGGTCTGTCATTACTTCTGGGAAGACGGCAGTCGTTTTAACGCTCCGGCCAACCGCTCAGCCTTTGTGCAACAGATGAGTGAACTATTCGGCGAAGACCCCAAAAAGATTGACTCTTTTTTAAGGCGCAATGCCAAAAAATACAACCTGACCAATCCGCTCTTCATCGAGCAATCGCTGCACCGTTTAAACACCTATACCTCCCTGAAAACGCTCAAGGCCATTGCCCATCTGCCGCAACTCGATTTACACAAGAGCCTGCATCGCACCCTTAAGGGCAACTTTAAAAACCCCAAGAGCATTCAGTTTTTCGCTAGACATGCGACCTATAACGGCAGTTCGCCATACAAGACTCCAGGTATCATGTCGCTTATTCCGCATCTCGAGATGCACCACGGCACCTTTTATCCCGAAAAGGGCATGCACGAGATCTCGCAGTCTCTTTTCCGTTTAGCCCAGCGCCATGGAGTAGTGTTTCATCTAAGCGAGCCTGTGCACGAAATTTTACTAAACAGTTCGAACACAGCCTCTGGGCTGAGAACCGCCAAAGGCAGCTACAACTTCGACCTCATCGTGAGCAACATGGATGTGGTTCCTACCTACCGCAAGCTGCTACCGCATACGAAGGCTCCCGAACGCACGTTGCGACAAGAGCGATCTAGCAGTGCGCTTATTTTCTATTGGGGCATACAAAAGCGCTTTGAGCAGCTCGACCTGCACAACATCTTTTTCTCCGATCACTACCGCGAAGAATTCAATGCGATTTTTGAAGAAAAGACGCTGCACGAAGACCCGACGGTTTATGTGAATATCACCTCGAAGCATACGCCCGAAGACGCCCCTGACGGCTGCGAGAATTGGTTTGTAATGATCAATGCTCCAGGAAATTACGATCAAGATTGGCCAGCGCTGATCGCGCTCAGTCGAGAGCGCATACTAGCCAAACTCAGTCGTCTATTGGGCGAAGATATCGCCAGCCTCATAACGGTAGAACACGTGCTCGACCCAAGGGGAATCGAAAGCAGCACCCAATCGTATAGAGGAGCGCTCTACGGAGCGGCGAGCAACTCTCAATTCGCCGCTTTTTTAAGGCACCCAAATCATCGAAGCGCACTCTCAAACGTTTATTTTTGTGGAGGCTCTGCACATCCGGGTGGAGGAATTCCACTCTGCCTGCAATCGGGTAAAATTGTGAGTGAGCTCATTGCCCATGACCGAAACGCCTAAAATCGTCACCAAAGAAGTGCTGCTGTTCATTTGGCTTCCGCATCTAGCCGGAGCCATTGGCATAGCAGCCGGATTTCAAGACTGGTTTGTGACCAAGACGGTACTCAATCTGCTCGCCTCTTTCGGATTTTTTGTGCTTTACTTTCCGATCACCCAGCGTTACCAATGGGTGCTACTTGGCACCTTCTTTTCGGCCGGAATGCTCGTAGAGTGGCTTGGCGTGCATTACGGATGGTTTTTTGGCACCTACAGCTACGGAGAAAACTTGGGACCAAAGCTCGACGGCATCCCCTTTATTATCGGCATTTTTTGGGCCGTTCTCACCATGATCACCGCAAAAATGGCTCAGACCCTGACGGGACGCCACCATTATGTAGTTAGTTCAGCACTCATAGGCGCGGGCCTAATGGTTGGGCTTGACGCGCTGCTCGAGCTCTTGGCTCCTCATTTTGATTACTGGACCTTTATACCCGCACCTCCGATCGAAAATTACCTCAGTTGGTTTGGATTCGGATTTTTATTTCAACTACTGTATTTCAGTGTAGAGCGCAAGCAGCGACAGCCACAGAAAACTTCATGGGTGATCGCCCTACATATTTACTTGGCTCAGGCCCTATTCTTCGGCAGTTTGGCGCTCATGCGCTAAGTTCATATCAAGCGAGGCTCCCTGATACGTACCATAGACCTGATAGGGTTGAAAACGGCTAAACAATTCTTCTTTATACCAGTTAAAGGCCCGCGTCTGCTCAATGGCCTTCTTGTGGTGCGCATTCGAATAGGCAAAGTCTTTGAGCGCCTCTTCTGAACGCCAAATCGAAAAAGTAGCCATATTTCTAAACGGAACCTCCCCTATGCCCTTGGTCATCAGCAATCCGGGGTTGTCAATGAGATAGCGCTGAGAATCGGGTACTGCTCGCCAAAATTTAAACTGCAAATGCGTCTTAATGGTGGCCCTAGTAATCGCTGCGATGTAGGGAATATGTGGGTCTATGTCGCTGCTTCGCCTAAACGGATTCTCTGCATTCCACTCACCGTGAGCCCTCAAGTTTC